>CABSMK010000059.1 GCA_902478825.1 uncultured Collinsella sp. | reverse complement strand
CTCGGAGACCGTCTGCATTAGGTTGACGTAGCCCTCCTGATCCTTGGCCAGAAGGATCATGTGGTAGAGCTCGGGCTTGTGGTCGCGGGCAAGGGTCTCGTCCGGCGTAAAGTAGACCTCGCAGCCAAAGATGGGCTTGATGACCAGGGGCGGTTTGAGCTCGTCGATGTTGCCCTTCTCGTCCCACATGGCCATGTCTTTGACGTACTGGGCATGCTCGCGCGGGTTTGCCTCGGGGTCGGGCTCCACCAGCTCGTCGCGGCGGTCCTTTTCCAAGAAGGCCTTGTCGTGGCTCCAGGTTTTGTACTCGGGCGTGTTGTGATTGACGGCGTCGCAGGCCAGCGCTAGGTCGGGCACGCCATACATGTAGCCGTGGTCGGTAATGGCCACGGCGGGCATGCCCAGCTCAACGGCACGGTTGACCATATCCTGGATACGGGTTGCGCCGTCGAGCATGGAAAAGACAGTGTGGTTGTGCAGATGGACGAATGCCATGTGATGAGCTCCGATGCGGGTTCGTGTTCTGACTGAACGATTTTACCGCACGGCGCGGACGGCACCCGAACCTAGCCAAACCCACACGGCTCCCCTTTCAGCAGTTGCGGTGAAATACGGACTGTTTGGCGGCTTTTTTGGCCAAAACAGTCCGTATTCCACCGCAAGTTATCTGAGGGCTAGAGATTGTAGATGACTACTTGGGGCTCGGCGGGTTCGACGAAGATGGTTGGATCCGGCTGCTCCACGCGGACGAACTTGACGGTCACGGCCTCAAAGCCCGCCTTGTGCAGAACATCAGCGTAGACGCGCGCCTGCAGGGCGTGCTTCTCCTGCAGCTGTTCTGGCGTCTCGTCCGGTGTGCCGCCCGTCTTGTAGTCGATGACCAGCGCGTGTGACGAATCCGCCGGGTTCGTCGCCAAAGCGTCGATGGCGCCCTCGGCATATGCACCGTAGCGAGCGATGTCCTCGTCCTCGCAGCCCAGCGAAAAGAACGGCACCTCGGCGCGAACGCACGGCCACGCGAGCAGGTCGGCACGAACAGCCGACTTGAGCCAGCGGTCCAGGGCAACGTCGAAGCGTTCGCGTTGCTCCGGCGTCAGGCGCCACTGGCGCGCCAGTGCATCGGCACGCGCGGCGGGCAGCGCATCGGCGCCCATCTCGATGAGCCACTGGCAGGCAGCGTGGAAGGCCGAGCCCAACGCCATAGGGTTGCCGGCGGGCTCAACGGCGGCCACGTCTGCATCCGTCATCTCGGAACCATCCGACTCCGCATCATCGCCAGCCTCGTCCATGGGCACGCGTGCCTCGACGGCACGGTCCTCGGCCTCGGTATGCAGCGCCGCGGCAATTGACGAGTAGCTGTACGAATCGCGCGCCGGATACGGACAGATGCCCATGCGCACGCCCACCGCCTGGGGATACACGAGCTCAAACGCATCGGGCTCAGGGTCGGCAGGACCGGGGACGATTGTACTGGCCGAATCGTCGGCAGTATCTGTATCGACATCGCCGCGAACAAGCCTGCCCTCGGCATCCAGCGAAGCGTTGGCCTCAAACGCCTGCTCGCCAAAGGTAAAGTTCGCGAGCGAAATGAGCTCGTAGTCGCCCGGCCGGGAGTTGTCGAACACCAGGCGGTCGGCATCGAGCTGCGGCATGTCCAGAGCGTCGGTCGGCAGAATACGGCGCAGCACGTCATAGGTCAGATCGGTCTCGACGTCGAAGGTCGGCGCCGTCACCTTGCCACGGCTCACGCCGGCATCCATCGCCAAGATCACCAGCTCGCGCGCACGCGTCATGGCAACATAGAGCAAGCGGGCCCGCTCCTCGAGCGAAAGCTGCAGGTCGTCGTTGCGCAGGCGAACGAATGCCTCGGCGGGAGAACCCGTCGCGCAGACATCCTCCATGAGCTCCGGCGGCAGCCACAGCGACGTGCCCTTGCCCTTAAACGCATGCTCAAACTGCTTTTTGACGTCATCGCCCTTCACAAAGGTTCCGTCGGCGAGCTTAACGCCGTCGAAGCGTGCCGGCAGTGCCACGACCTGCGCTCCGCCCTCGACGCGACCCATCTGTGCCGCACCCGAGGACTTACGCACGCCAAAGCACTCGGCGACCGCCACGACCGGATATTCCAGGCCCTTGGAGGCGTGCACCGTCATGATGCGCACCGCGCCGTCGCCCTCCTCGTTGAGGGCACCCGGAGCCTCCTTGCCCACCAGGAAGCGATCGAAGGCAAGCGCAATGGAGCGCGGCGAGTTGCCGAACTCGGCCTCCGCCTCGGCCACGGCATCGAGCGCCTTGAGCACGTTGGCGGCGATGGCCTTGCCCTCGGGGCCGCGCTTCGCCAGGCGCACGAACCAGCCGGAGGCATTGACCGCGTCGCGCGCGATGGCGGCGAACGAATCACGGCCCACGCGACGAAGCGCGTAGCGCAGCACCTCACGGGCACGCGTCACGAGCGGCAGGTTCTGCAAACCCGGCACATCGGAATCGCTCATGATGCCCGCATCGATGTTGCGGCGCGACGTCTCGCCCGTCTGATCGTCGAGTTTGGTCGCCAGCGCCAGGAACTCCTGGGCGCCGAGTGCAAACATCGGCGAGGCCAGCAGTGGCATAAGGCCCTGCGCCGTATCGGCCGGATTGGCGAGTGCACAAACCAGGGCGCGCACCGTCTGCACCTCGGCAGCTTGGGCAAAGACTGAGCCGCCCGCGATGACGCAGTCGAGCCCCTGGTCACGGAAGGCCCGTGCGTAGACGCCTGCGTTGGTCATGCGGCCCAGCAGCAGCACCATGCCGCCCTGAGGCTGGCCGGCATCGGCAAGCGCGCGGAATCGCTCAGCGATCGCACGGGCCTTGGCCTGTGTGCGCTCCTGCGTACTGCCGCCGGCAACAAAGAGGGCCTGGCGACGCGAGGCATCTGCCACCAGCGTGTCCTTGCGGCCGTCGCTCGCCTCAAGGTCCAAAAAGCCCTGCATCAGGCCGCCGTCATCGCCGTCGAAGACGCGTGCCACGTAACGCAGTACCTCGTCATGGCTGCGGAAGTTGCGCACGAGCTTGACGAGCTCGCCGGCGGGGGTGTCGGTCACGGCAGTCGCCTCGGGCGCGGCAGACGAGCCCACCTTGCGCTCCTGGCGACGGAATACCTCGACCTCGGCGCCACGGAAGCGGTAGATCGACTGCTGCGCATCGCCCACGGTGCACAGCGCGCGCTCCCCCGCGCCCGTCAGATAGCGAATCAAATCGACCTGCATCTGATCGGTATCCTGGAACTCATCGATCATGACCATCTTAAAGCGGCCCTCGTACGCAGCACGGATGGCTGGGTAATCGCGCAGGGCCTCGTAGGCCATACGCAGCAGGTCGTTATTATCGAGGGCGGACTGGGCAGCCTTCAATGCGCGATACTCGGCCTCGACGGAACGGGCCAGGCCCACCAGCGCATCGAGCGCCGGGCCACCGCAGGCAAGCACGATATTGATAAACGCATCGGCGGCCTCGGCCTTGAGCAGCTCGACCTGCTCCTTGGGGAATGCCTTGCTCGCGCGCGGCATGGTGCACGACATCATGAGTCGCGCCGCATCCTCCATGGTTTTGCCACTCGCCTCAAACGCGTCGATGGCATCGAGCGCCGTCTGCGCCTTCTCGGTCGCGGCCTTGCTTGCGCCCAGCGCCGCGCGATAGGCATCGGCGAGTGCCGAGGTATCGGCCTGGCCGCGCGCCACGCGCACGTCGTCCATACCGCCCGGCAACTGGCTCGACAGCTCCAGCAGGTCGCGCACCAGACCCTTGATGGTCGTGCCTGCGCCAAAGGAACCGCCCTCACCCGCCATGGGATACCAGGCGTAGAGGGCCTTGAGCGATGCCGCGAGCTCGGGGGCGGCATCGGGTGCCGTCGCGCGACCCAGCACATGCTCAACAGCCTGATCCATGAGCTCGTCGGTATCGGTGAGCACCGTGAACTCGGGGTCGATGCCCAGCTCCAGCGCGTGCGCGCGCAGGATACGCGAGCACATGCCGTGAATGGTCGAGATCCACGCGTCGTCGACGGTCAATGCTTCCTCGTCCATGCCCTCGTCGATAAGCGCACGGCGCACGCGGTCGCGAATCTCGGCCGCGGCATCCTTGGTAAAGGTGATGGCGAGCACCTGGTCCAGATGCTCGACGAACGGACCGGATTCGGGCGAGAGCGCGTAGACGATGCGGCGCGTGAGGGTAAAGGTCTTGCCCGAACCGGCGCCCGCCGAGACAAACAGCGGACGGTCGAGCGTCTTGACGATCTGCAGCTGTTGCGGCATCAAGGTCGAAAGATCCATGGTCTACACATCCCTCCTTACAAACATACCTTCGTGGTTATACGAGCAGCGGCCATGCGCGGCCTGCGTCGACGCCGGGTCGGCAGCAGCGACATTGCCCGCCTCGAGTTCGCGCAAGCGCTCGGCGATGCCGGCCTCCACGCGATCGAGCAGCGCATCGAAGTCCATGTTGCCGCCCTCACCGGGAAAGCCCTTCTTAAGCCCCGGGATGCGGCCGTCGCCACGCTCCTCCTCGAGCAGTTCGGCACTCGCGGCGCCTCGCAGCGCCGGTTTGCCGCCCTTGGTCGAAAAATAGAGCGCCGCACGGGTATCCAGATCCAGCGCCCGGCGCATGGCCTGCGCATAGATAAGCGTCTGGGTATGGGGCGGCAGCCACCGCGGATCGTCGATGGGCGCCGTGCCCGATTCCTCGTCGCGCACCGTGGGGTCGGCGAGTTTAAACTCCTCAACGCCCGTGCGATGCTTGTAGTCGATCACGACGGCGCGGTTCTCGGCATCCACGTCCACACGGTCGATGCGCCCACCGAGCGGCCAGCCGGCATACTCAACGTTAAGATCGTTAAAGGCAAACTCCAGGTAGCGCGGAGCAAAAGGCGTCAGCGCCTCGGCTTCATAGGCAAGCACACCCTCCAGCTGCGGCAGAATCTCGGCCACCTGGCGCTCCTCTACCGGAGAGAGCGGCACGAGCGGGCCCTCGTTGCCACGCCTGGAGGCATGCTCGACCAAGGTCTCGTCAAAGACCTCGCGCAGCAGCTCCTGTGCGCGCGGCAGGTTCTCGGGCGTCACGCGCTCCATGCCCTCTTGGGGCAGACGGGCATGCAGATGCTCCAGCACGTCGTGGACAAAGTTGCCCTTCTCCATGTTGCCAAAGCCCGCGTCGATAGACTGGGGCTTGACGCGATACGACACGAACCAGCACAGTGGGCAGGTAGAATAGGCCTCGATCTGCGAGGCGGACGTCAGACGCGGCACGAGCGGCGCGTCCTCGCCCTCGCCATCGCGACGGCGCAGGACCAGATACGGAATGGCTTCATCGCTCAGATGCTGAGGAGCTTCGCAGGTCACGCGCTCGCGCCTAAAACCTTCGCCTGCAGTGGGATCAAAGTCGGCGATGATATCGCCCTCGCCCACGCGCGTGGGCTTGGCAGCGCCAGCGGCCTCGGCATGTGCCCGCAGCTCGGTCCATACGGCTGCCGGGTAGCACTCGCGCGCCTGGCGATCGTGCGTCACGCGGGCGAGCGCGACCGGACCGCTCGCCGCCTGCATCGCACGGCCAAAGCGCACGCGCAACAGGGCGGCGGGCTCCAAAGACACGCCGTCGCGGCGCAGCTCGGCCGTCAATGTGGCAAGCGGGCCCTCTTCGTGCGAAAGCGGATAGCTGTCCAGGTCGACATCGGCAAACAGCACGGCATCGTAGCCGCCAGGACGCAAAACCGACGCATCGGCAAGCGACACGAAGCGCACTTGTGCCCGTGGCGTGCGATCGACCTCGTAGGTCGCGTAATCGTAAGCGGTACTGCGCTTGTCCACCTTGGTTCGAACGCCGTCGAGAACCGGCACGGTCGCGGCCTGCGACACGTCGAGTGCGCGAGCATCGTTCATAAGGATGTCGATGACATGACGCAGCAGAGCCGTCTCTGCCTGGCGACGGGCCTGGCCGTCAAGGCCGCCTAGGGCGCGATCGGGCAGCGCCTCGGCAACGGCGAGCATGGCCTTGAGCGCCGTCACGGGTTTGTCGCGCCACAGCGCCTGAAACACGTCCGAGACCACGCATGGCACGTTCTTAAACCAGTTATCTTCGCTAGCGGCCTTGCGGGCGCCCCTCACCTGGCCCTGCACGCTCTGCAGCAGGCTCTTGACGCCCGCAGTGGTTTTGTTGCGCGACAGGCGCATGTTCTTGTCGAAGCCGCGGGCGCTCGCGGCGTCGGCACCCGAAAGCGGGCTATAAATCCAGTCGGTAAGCTCTGAAGCGGGCCACCACTCGGTCTTGGAAGCGGTGCCCTCGTCGGCGGCTTTCATACGCTCGATCAGGTTGGCGAGCGCCGTAAACTGCCTGCCCGCGATGGACTGGGAAAACGCCGTGAACTCAGTCGTCTCGGCCGCAATGTGACGCGCCGCCAGACGAGAGGCGAGTTCGCCGAACAGCTGGGGTGCCCGGGCAGAAACAACGAGCACGCGCACGGGGTCGGCAGAAGCGCCGTCGACCTCGGAACCCCGGCACGTTTTTACCAGATCATCAATTGCGTCCGCATAAGCATGAGCACGGGCATGGGGGCCAGCGACCTCAATAAAGGCAGGCTGAGCGGCGGTCCCGCAAGCGGCATCAGACGCGCCGACACCCTCCCCTAGCGGCGCGATCTCAAACAACACATCGCGGGCATCAAATGCCGCGGCAAGCTCCTCGCGCATCGCCGCCTGCTCGCGGGCAAGCAGCACGACGACCTCTCCCCCATTGTTCGCCACGGCAGACAGCAGCTCGAGCAGACCGTGCGTAAACGACGTGATACCGCGCACGCATACGGCGCGAGTGCACGCCGGCAGGCTATCGGCCAGGACACTGGTCATAATGTCAGCTGCCTCGCAGGGCTCAACCATATCTCGACGGTCCAAACCGCCCGCGTAGGCGCGCAAAAGCTCGAACACACGAGCCTCGGCATCGCTTTTTGGCTCAGGCTGGCAGTTGTCGCCACGGCATCGTTCGGCACCCGTCCCCGCAACGCCCGGCAACACGTCGCGGGCCATGCGCGCGAGCATGCGCACTGTGCCCTGGCTGCGCGAAAGCGGCTGCAGGTCGGCATCGTCGAGACGCGTGACCATGTCCGAGAACAGCATCTGGCGCTGCAGGTTGTCGACGAAACCGCGCCCGTCGCCCAAAAGCTCCCAAAGCGAGCGAAGCCACGATGTAGGCGTCTTGTAGTCGATACCCAGTGAAACCCCGGCTTCCGCCGCATCATGACGGCACAGGTCGAGCTCGGCAAACGTTGGTGCCAGCAACACGGCACGCCCGTGACGGGCAATAAGGTCGGCAAGCAGCGCCGACTCGGCATCGCTCAAATCCGTGCCGGCATTGGTGGTATAGATTCGAACAGGCATGGTCCTCCGCTCAAACTGTTCGCAATAATCAATGCATCCATCCTACCCGCCCACGCGGACAGATTTGCCCCACGCCAACAGATTTGATCCCTTGGGGACGGAGGAAAATGGATCACAGTGGGGGTCAGTCTAACCCGGTGATCCGTTTTCCTCCGTCCCCAAGGGATCAAAAAACCGCCCCCGTAGGGACGGTTCTTCGTAATTCAATGTTGTCGCTGGCTTACTCGCCATCCTCCAACTTAATGAGGATCTTGCGGTAGCCACCGTACTCGCCGTTCAGCGCCTTTGAAACGCGGCTCACCGTGGTGGACGAAGCGCCGGTACGGGCCTGAACCTCAACATAAGGCTCGCCCTCGTCCAAATAGCGCGCAACCTGCAAACGCTGAGAAAGGTCGCAAATCTCGCGCGGCGTGCAGATATCGGTCAAAAACGCCTGGATATCCTTCTCGTCATCCAAAAGACTAAATGCGTGGACCAGCTGCTTGACATCAGGCTTGTCAAACATGTTCTCGATATTCATCGATCACCGCCAAACCCGCCAAAAGGCATCGAAGTTGATACTGACATCGGGCATCGTTCGCCCGTTCCATGCAATAGGGCAACGCCTGTGGCTTTTGCCCGTAGCAGTGTAGCACACCACCAAACTAAAGCGACAAGACTCTCTGCCAGCGGCGCGTTTTTCAGGACGAACGCCGTTTAGAAACCGTATGCGCACGTAAGCTCCACGAATATTTGAGACAATGGGCGCCCAAACACCGCGGCGCGCCCGCGCAACCATCCAGGTCGCCGCCGCAAGCCGCTTCACGCGACGCCAGCAACCCCGGCGCAAGAAAGGATTCACGCCATGCGCTTTATGCTTAACTGGCTCTTCACCTCGATCGCCATCGCGATCGCCACGTTCCTCGTCCCCGGTATCCAACCCTTCGGCTTTGCCGAGACCTGGGTCTGCTTTGCCTTTGTGGGACTGTTCCTGAACATTGTCGATTCGTTCGTCAAACCGTTCCTGACGGTCATCTCGCTGCCGCTCACGATCATTACGCTGGGCATTTTCCAGCTTGTCGTCAACAGCTTTATGCTTGAGCTCGCGAGCTACCTGTCGGTCAACCTGCTGGGCGTCGGCATCTCCATCGCCAGCTTTGGATCGGCCTTTATGGGCAGCATCCTGGTGTCCATCACGCGCAGCATCCTCGACAGCATCGCCGAGGACTAAAACGGCCATTCCGACCGTGTCCGTCTCAACAGCCCAAAACGAAGGCCGCCCATCGCAAAAATGGGCGGCCTTCTTATTTGTCAATCCTCAGAAGGCAAGAAAATCTACCATTTCCACCCCGTCCCCAAATGGCAGGTGGGCTAGATGACGTAGTCGTAGCCTTCGCTGGGGGCGACGAGCTGGTCGAGCGTCACGCCGTCGAGGTAGTCGTTGATGAGCTTGTCCAGGTTCTTCCACACATCGAGCGTGGGACACTCATCCGAGCGCGAGCAGCCCTTGCAGTCGCCATCCAGGCAGGCGACCGGCGCCAGACTACCCTCGGTCAGGCGCAGGATCTCGCCCACCGTGTACTGCTCGGGCGGACGCGTGAGCACATAGCCGCCGCCCTTGCCACGCATGCCCGAAAGCATGTTGGCGCGCACGAGCGTAGCCAAGATGTTCTCGAGATATTTCTCGGAAATCCCCTGTCGCGCCGCGATCTCTTTGAGCGGGATGCGACCGGCCGCCTGGTGCTCGGCCAGATCGACCATAACGCGCAGGGCGTACCTGCCCTTAGTAGAAACCAACATATATAGTGCTGCCTTTCGGTCTTTTAGTCCGTTGAAATTCTAGCCGAAAAATTGGGTTTGAAAATACCCGTTCCGGTCAAGATGGTTAATCGACTCGTAATAATCTTCTATTTCCTATTGCATTACTAGGCTTTAGTGTCTACTATGCTTGCCAACAGCTAAACGAACAACCTATAAGGTTTATGGGTTTAGCTGCTAGACACACCGTAAAACCACACGGCAACCAGCAACTTGAACACTTTGGAGGTTCACCATGAGCAAGGTTTACACGTCCATCGATCAGCTTATCGGCCACACCCCGCTTCTGGAGCTCACCCACTTTGAGGCCGACGAGGACCTCAAGGCTCGCGTGCTCGTCAAACTGGAATACTTCAACCCCGCCGGATCCGTTAAAGACCGCGTCGCCAAGAACATGATTGACGAGGCCGAGAAGGCAGGCAAGCTCGTGCGCGGCGGCGACTACACCATCATCGAGCCCACGAGCGGCAACACCGGCGTCGGCATCGCCTCGGTGGCGGCGGCTCGCGGCTACAAGGTGATCATCACCATGCCCGAGACCATGTCCGTCGAGCGCCGCAAGCTGATGCAGGCATACGGTGCGCAGCTCGTGCTCACCGACGGCTCCAAGGGCATGAAGGGCGCTATCGCCAAGGCCGAGGACTGTCTCTTATACACATCTCCGAGCCCACGAGACATGCG
>CABSMK010000058.1 GCA_902478825.1 uncultured Collinsella sp. | reverse complement strand
CAGATTTTTAGCCGCCCTGCGTTGTTTAGACACCGGGAAAGATCCGTTCTTTTGCCAAAGCGTTTCGAAACGGTTTCAAAACCGCAGGTAGAAGTGTTAACGAGCGGTAAACGGTCGAAATATCACCGTGAGCGGTGCAAAAACGTTTTACTGTTTGAATCAGCGAAAGCGATCTCTTCTGGGGTGATATAGTGACAACAACACATTACGTGGTTACTACCAGTTTAGAAACCACTGGTCTTCAAAGAACGCTTTCTAAGAAGCTTTAAGGGCAAGTGCCCGCTGGCTTCCGAAAATCATCGGACTCAGATCGTACACACCTTCGGAAGGGAAATTTGAATGGTTGGCTTTATTCTTACCGGTCATGGACAGTTCGCACCCGGCCTTGCAAGCGCTATCGCGATGGTTGCCGGCGACCAGCCTGATTTTACCGTCGTTCCTTTTGAGGGCGACCAGGCCGCATCCTACGGTGAGGATCTCCGCGCCGCTATTACCGCCATGCGCGAGGAGTGCGATGGCGTGCTCGTCTTTACCGACTTGCTCGGTGGTACCCCGTTCAACCAGTCGATGATGATTGCCCAGGATGTCGACAACGTCGAGGTTCTGACTGGCACCAACCTTCCCATGGTTATTGAGCTTCTGTTCCTCCGAGGCAATGCCACGCTCGCCGAGCTTGGCGAGCAGGCCGTGACCGTTGGACAGACGGGCGTCACCGCCCAGACGGTCGCATCCGTTGCCGGCTCCGAGGAAGAGGATATCTTCGGCGACGAGGACGGCATCTAATGGCCGATTTCGGAGCCAACGTCCTGAGCTCCTCGGTCGCCCTTTTAGGCCTGCTTGTCATCATGGGCTTGATTTACACCATCTGGTCGCAAATCAACATGAAGAAGAAGCAGAAGTACTTCAAGGAGCTGCACACCGAGCTCAAGCCGGGTCAGGAGGTTCTTTTCGCCGGCGGTATCTACGGAACCGTCAAAGGCATCGAAGGCGAGAAGGTCCAGATCAAAGTCCGATCCGGAGCCGTCGTAGATGTTTCGCGTTACGCGATTCAGGAGATCAAGTAACTGTCGTCAGCAAATAACGAAAGGAAGCTGATCAACATGGCAGAACCCAACATTCTTCTTACCCGCATCGATAACCGACTGGTTCATGGTCAGGTTGCCACCCAGTGGAACTCCACTCTGGGCTCCAACCTCATCCTCGTCGCCAACGACGACGTGGCGTCCAACACCATGCGCCAGAACCTCATGAAGATGGCCGCTCCCGCCGGCGTCGCTACGCGTTTCTTCTCTCTGCAGAAGACCATCGACGTCATTGGCAAGGCGAGCCCGCGCCAGAAGATCTTCATCGTGGCCGAAACACCGGAAGACGTGCTTACGCTCGTCAAGGGCGGTGTGCCTATAAAGAAGGTAAACATCGGCAACATGCACATGTCGGAAGGAAAGCGCCAAGTCGCCACCTCCGTCGCAGTTAACGACGAGGATGTCGCTGCGTTTAAAGAGCTGCAGGAATTGGGGGTGGAGTTGGAGATCAGGCGCGTTCCGAGCACGCCTGTTGAGGACACGAGCAAGCTCTTCTCGTAATCCTCGTGATCCACGTTGTCAGGAGTGAAACCCTGACGTTCTGTACGTGATATCCAAAGTGCGTACATTCATTTTGAAAGGAGGAGCAAGATGGAATACTCGATCATCCAGATCGCTCTGGTCTTCGTCGTCACGTTCATCGCGGCAATCGACCAGTTTGACTTCCTCGAGTCTCTCTATCAGCCCATCGTCACCGGCGCCGTCATCGGTCTTATCCTTGGCGACCTCAACACCGGTCTTCTCGTGGGTGGTACCTATCAGCTCATGACGATCGGCAACATGCCGATCGGAGGCGCTCAGCCGCCTAACGCCGTCATCGGCGGCATCATGGCAGCCATTCTCGCTATCGCCACGGGCCTCGAGCCCAACGCGGCAGTCGGCCTCGCCATTCCGTTCGCTCTGCTTGGCCAGCTTGGCGTTACCCTGGTCTTCACGCTTATGTCCCCGCTTATGTCCACGGCCGATAACATGGCTCACAACGCGGACACCAAGGGCATCGAGCGCCTGAACTACTTCGCCATGGCTCTGCTTGGCCTGATCTTCGCTGTCGTCGTCACCCTGTTCTTCATCGCTGGCGCTACCATCGGTCAGACCATCGCTTCTGCCATCCCGACTTGGCTGCAGACCGGTCTGTCCGCTGCAGGCGGCATGATGCGCTTCGTCGGCTTCGCCGTCCTGCTCAAGGTTATGATGAACCGCGATATGTGGGGCTTCTTCCTCATGGGCTTTGGCCTCGCGCTCATCACCGTTGCCAACGATTCGCTGGCAACCCCTGCTCTGCTCATCCTCGCTCTCATCGGCTTCGGCATCGCTTTCTGGGACTTCCAGCAGCAGACCGAGCTGAAGGGTGCAGCTGTTTCTGACGGAGGTGACTTCGAAGATGGCATCTAATGAGTATGTGATCCCGGAGCACTACGAGGATCTCACTCCTGCTCCGCAGCTCGACCAGAAGACCCTCAACAAGATGGCTTGGCGCTCCTGCTTCCTGCAGGCATCGTTCAACTACGAGCGCATGCAGGCCGCTGGCTGGCTTTACTCCATCATCCCCGGTCTGGAGAAGATCCACACCAACAAGAACGACCTCGCGGCTTCCATGAGCCACAACCTGGAGTTCTTCAACACCCACCCGTTCCTCGTCACCTTTGTTATGGGCATCGTGCTTTCGCTCGAGCAGAACAAGGTTGACATCCCCACGATCCGCGCCGTCCGCGTCGCCGCAATGGGCCCGCTCGGTGGTATCGGTGACGCCCTGTTCTGGCTGACGCTCGTGCCTATCACGGCCGGCATCACCTCCAACATGGCCATCAACGGCAACGCCGCTGCGCCGATCATCTTCCTGGTGATCTTCAACGCCGTCCAGTTCGCTCTGCGCTTCTGGCTCATGAACTGGTCCTACAAGCTTGGCACCAGCGCTATTGACGCTTTGACCGCCAACATGCAGGCCTTTACGCGTGCCGCTTCCATCATGGGCGTCTTCGTCGTCGGTTGCCTGGTCGTCACCATGGGTGGCACCCAGATCAACCTCGAGATCCCCAACGGCACCACCCGTGGCCTCTCCGCCACTACCGTGATCGTCTCCGAGAAGGAGGCCGAGAACTTCACCGGTATGGAGGGCATCGATACCGAGACCGCTGAGGCCGGTACCATCGCCATGACTAATGAGGACGGCGACGCCCTCACCGCCACCGATGCCGACGGCAACCCTGTCGAGTGCGGCGTCACCGATCTGGGCAACGGCATGGAGTCCGTTACCTACGGCACCGTTACCGAGGATCCGGTCAACTTCTCTGTTGCCGACACCCTCAACACCATCGTCCCGAAGCTTGTCCCGCTTATGCTTACGCTGCTGCTTTACTACATGTTCGCTAAGCACAGCTGGACCCCGACCAAGGGCATTCTGCTGCTCTTCGTCCTTGGCATCCTGGGCGCTGGCCCGCTTGGTCTCTGGCCGAGCATCTGGTAAGGCTCTAGCTTGAGGGGTGTGTCCCTACGCGGCTCACACCCCGACCCCTTAAGCCATGTGTATGTTAAAAGCCGCGTGCTCGAAAGAGCGCGCGGCTTTTGTTTTCTTGATGATTCGGGTGTGGCAGACAGATAATGCTAAGCACCCTAGGTAGCTAGCCGAATTCGAGCAAAAGGGAGGATAGGATGGCGATCGGAGCGCGTAAGCAACCGCTGTACGATCAGCTGGTCGATATTCTGACCGAAAAGATCGACCATGAATATCGCGCCGGTGACATGATTCCTTCCGAGCGCGAACTTTCGGAGCGCTATGGTCTCTCGCGTACTACGGTACGCCTGGCTCTGCAGGAACTGGAGCGTTTAGGACTGGTGGTTCGGCAGCACGGTCGCGGTACCTTTGTGACCGACCGTTCGGCAAAGGCAACCAATCTTATGCAGTCCTACAGCTTTACCGAGCAGATGCGCGCGATGGGTCGCGACCCCGAGACCACGATTCTCGAGTTTTGCGAGATGGAGGCCGATAAAAATCTGGCCGAGCATATGGGATTGCGTATAGGTGATCGCATTTTTAAGCTTAAGCGCCTTCGTTCTGCCGACAACATGCCCATGATGGTCGAACGCAGCTATCTACCAGTTCGTCAATTTTTGTCCCTAAAGCGACCGCTGCTGGAGCGTAAGCCGCTTTACGATGTGATTGAGCAAGACTTTCAGCAAAAGATACGCGTGGCCGAAGAGGAGTTCTATGCGAGCATAGCCCGTCCCACCGACGCCCACCTTTTGGGAATTGTCGAGGGCTCGCCTGTGCTCGATTTGGTCAGGACTACGTATAACGAGTCAAACGAGGTTGTGGAGTATACACTCTCGGTTGCTCGTGCCGATCAGTTTAAATACAAGGTTTACCACCAGCGTAGCGACTAGTGTTCGCATCGTATCCATATGATGATTCTTTGCATTTAACTGGTTACTACCAGATAACCAACTGAAGTGTATAATTGCACGTCAGAGGATTACTTCTAGAGAGAGGTATTAGAAATGTTCGAGAAGAGTGTCGAGGAGCTCACCGAGCTCGGCGCCCAGATCACCACGGCCGAGATTGCTCAGCAGCCCGAGCTTTGGCGTGATACGCTCAACATCTATCGCGAGAACAAGGAGGCCATCGAGGCCTTCCTGGCCGAGGCTCGCGCTATGGGCGAGGGCCGTCTGTCCGTTGTCTTCACCGGTGCCGGTACGTCCGACTACGTTGGCGATACCTGCGCCCCGTACCTGCGTCACGCTGGCAACACTGATCTCTACGACTTTAAGCCCATCGCCACGACCGACATCGTGAGCGCCCCGCGCGACTTCCTACGCGCCGAGGATCCCACGCTCGTGGTTTCCTTTGCCCGCTCTGGCAACAGCCCCGAGAGCCTTGCCGCCGTTGCCGTTGCCAAGGAGCTCGTCCACAACGTCAAGTTCCTCAACATCACCTGCGCTCCCGAGGGCAAGCTCGCCGTCGAGTCTGCCGATGATCCCAACGCGCTGACGCTGCTCATTCCGCGCGCCAACGACAAGGGCTTCGCCATGACCGGTTCTTATTCCTGCATGACCCTGCTCTCCACCCTTATTTTTGACACTGCCTCTGACGAGCAGAAGGCCGAGTGGGTCGAGACCATCGCCAAGATGGGCGAGGAGGTCATCTCCCGTGAGCCCGAGATCGCCGATTACCTGGTTGGCGACTTCAACCGCGTGACCTACTTGGGTTCTGGCTCCTTCGGTGGCCTTGCCCAGGAGAGCCAGCTCAAGATCCTTGAGCTCGCTCACGGTCTGGTCGCTACTTCCTACGACACCTCCATGGGCTATCGTCACGGACCTAAGTCCTTCGTCGACGATAAGACGCTCGTCTTCGTGTTCGTCAACAACGACGCCTACACCCGTCAGTACGACATCGACATCCTCAACGAGATCGGTGGCGACGAAATCGCTCAGCACACCATCGCCGTTCAGCAGGAAGGTGCCACCGTCTACGAGGGCGAGTCCTTCACCTTTAAGGGCTACGAGGCACTTCCCGAGGGCTACCTTGCTCTGCCGTTCGTGATGTTTGCCCAGGCTATCAGCCTGCTCAACTCCGTGCGCGTGGGCAACACGCCCGACACGCCGAGCCCCACTGGCACGGTCAACCGCGTGGTTAAGGGCGTGACGATTCACCCCTTCACCGCTTAATCGCGTCCCCCTGTAAGGGCGCCCGTCCGCTCATAACGGCGGGCGGGCGCTTTTTGTTTTACGTGAGCTGGGTATAAGCATCACCACAGTCAACTGCTTTAGAAGCGAGGAGTGCATATGAGCACGTACGCAATTAAGGCTGACAAGTTCTTCTTGCCGGCAGGCCCGCAACTGGGCGGCTATCTTATGGTCGAGGATGGCGTCTTTGGCGCCTGGCAGGCCGACGAGCCCTCTTGCGAGATTAAGGACTACACGGGATCGTGGATCGCACCGGGTATGGTCGATACTCACATCCATGGCTTCTACAACCACTCAACTACCGATAACGATCCCGAGGGCATCGATATCAGCTCGACCGAGCTCGCCCGTCGCGGTACCACCAGCTGGCTGCCCACGACGTTCACCGATGGCGTCGAGCAGATCAAGGACGCCTGCGCCGCCATCGCTCAGGCGGACGAGGGTCGCGGCCCCGACTTCTGCGGTGCCCGCATTCAGGGCATCTACCTGGAAGGCCCCTTCTTTACCATGAAGCACGTGGGTGCGCAGAACCCCGCTTACCTGATCGACCCCTCCGAGGAGGTCTTCGATCAGTGGCAGGAGGCTGCGGGTGGTCGCATCGTTAAGAGCGCCATGGCGGCCGAGCGCGACGGTGCCGCTGCTTATGCGGCTGCTCTGAATGCCAAGGGTGTGGTGACCAGCATCGGTCACTCCGACGCCACCTACGATGAGTGCATCGCCGCCATCAACGCCGGTGCCAGCTGCTTTACGCATACCTATAACGGTCAGCGCGGGCTGCATCACCGTGAGCCCGGTGTCGTGGGCGCTGCCATGTCCACGCCCGAGACCTACGCCGAGATCATCTGTGACGGCAAGCACGTAAACCCTGCCGCCATCAAGGCGCTGCTGCAGGCAAAGGGCTGGCAACACACGGTGCTCATCACTGACTGCCTGGGCTGCGGCGGCATGCCCGAGGGCAGCTACACCAGTGGTGGCATGGACGTCATCATGAAGGACAACCTGTGCTGGCTCGCCGACGGCAAGAGCATTGCCGGCTCGGTGCTCACGCTTGCCCAGGGCGTCAAGAACATCGTTGACTGGGGCATCGCCAGCGCCGATATCGCCATTCGCATGGCAACCGAGGTGCCGGCACGCTCCGCGCACATCGAGGATAAGTGCGGCAGCATCATGCCGGGTCGCGACGCCGACTTTGTCGTGTTCGACCACGAGCTTACCCTCGTCGAGACGTATGTTGGCGGCCAGAGCGTCGGCAACGCCTTTACCGAGTAACGATAGAAAAAGACGGCGGGCCCGAATCTGCTCGGACCCGCCGTATGGGTTAAACGCTCAAAAGCACCTTCACAGTTACAGCTTGTTAGCGATCTTCTTTGCCGTGCGCTTAACGCCGGCCACCAGGCCTCCTGCAGGATGCTCCTTCTCGTATGCTAGGCGCTTCTCGCGCTTGGCGTACTCTTCGACGATGATGTCGCCATACTCGTCTTCGATCTTGTCGAAGAAGTCGACGGCGCCCTTAATTTCCTCAGCGGTCGGGTGTCCCTTTTGGACACCGCCGGCGAGTTTGAACGGCCCCCACGTATCAAAGCCGGGGCAGCCGTAGACACCCATAAAGATGGCCTGCCTCATGCGGCAGATGCCATCGATATCCTTGCCGTACCACTTGTTTTTGCCACCGTAGGTCATAAGGCCAAACACCTTGTCCTGCGGCTGCAGCACGTTCGTGAGCACTCGTGCCATGTCCTTGTCGATCTCGGAGTAATAGATGCCCGTGGCGACACCGATCAGATGATATTCGTGCAGGTTGGGATACTCGTTTTTACCGAGTGCCTTGACGTCGAGGGTATCGATCTCGGGGTGTGCCTCGACGATGGCGTCCACGAGCTTTTTCGTATTGCCGTGATGGCGCGAGGCGTAGAGGATGATGGTTCGCATAAGAAGGCCTTTCAGCTGTAATTGCATCAATGTCTGTATGGTACCCCGTTACATGGCTGGGATACCGGACGCATCGATGAACGTGCGGGTTTGTCCTTTGGCTAGGGCCGAGACGGGTACTTGCGAGCAAAAAGCAGTTGTTCGAAAGGATGGGCAATGGAATACGCTCTCTCCAACGATTCGATTTCTATTAAGGTGTCCACGGCTGGTGGTTCGTTTACCTCGATTGAGGCTGGAGGTCGCGAGTATTTGTGGCAGGGTGATCCCGCCGTGTGGTCCGGCCAGGCACCGATTTGCTTCCCGATTTGCGGAGGCTTGCGCGACAACAGCGCCATGACGTTTGCCGGGCATCATGTAAAGCTCGCTCGCCACGGGTTTGCGCGCAAACAGGAGTGGAAGCTGCTGAGCCAAGGCGAGAACGAGCTGGCGATGTGCCTGGCTTCGGAGGATAACGCCGCGCTGCTGAGCGATTATCCGTACCCGTTTAAGCTTGTCGCTCGTTATACGCTTGAGGGGGATGCCGTGCGCGTCTCCTATGAGGTGACCAACGAGGGAACCGAGGACATGCCGTTCTTTATCGGCGGTCATCCCGGCTTTAGGTGTCCGCTCGATGAGGGCGAGGCCTATACGGACTACGAGTTGCGCTTTGAGAAAGACGAGGCTGCTGAGCTTTGCACTGCCGTCCCCTCGACTGGCTTGATTGACGTGACCAACCGCTCCAAGAACCCCATGGTGGGAAAGACGCTGCCCCTGTCGCACGAGCTCTTCGATTTTGCGGAGACCATCTTTGACGTGCTCGAGAGCCGTCAGGTCACGCTTTCCAAAAAGGGCGAGGACAAGGGCGTCCGCCTGAGCTTTGAGGGCTTCCCATATCTCATTGTGTGGAGCAAGCCCGAGGGCGATTTTGTGGCGGTTGAGCCCTGGGGCGGCCTTTCGACCTGCTCCGATGAGGACGACGTGCTTGAGCATAAGCGCGGCTGCCTTGTCGCCAAGCCCAAGGAGACCGTCGTTCGCTCGTTCACGATTGAGATTCTGTAATTCCGTTTTGTCGACTCGTATCGCGAGGCACAAGGAGCCTGCGAGATAAGGAGCTAAAAATGATCCTCACCGTTACGATGAACCCGTCTGTCGATACGCGCTATCAGCTCGACGAGCTCGTTATCGACGACGTCAACCGCGTGACGCCCGAAAAGACCGCCGGCGGCAAGGGCCTCAACGTGGCCCGTGTGCTGGGTCAGCTGGGCGACGACGTTGTGGCAACCGGTCTGCTCGGCGGCCACATGGGCGCCTACATGGCTGAGCTCATGGACGCCAACGGTATTAACAACGACTTTGTGCCCATCAAGGGCGAGACTCGCATTTGCCTCAACATCCTCCACGCCGGCAACCAGACCGAGCTGCTCGAGAGTGGCCCGACAATTGCCCCCGAGGAACTCGATGCCTTTACCGCCAAGTTTACTGAGCTTGCGGGCAAGGCCGACGTCGTCACCATTTCGGGTTCTCTGCCCCGCGGTGTCGAGGCAGACTACTATGCCAAGATCACGGGCATTGCCGAGAACGCCGGCGCCAAGGTGCTGCTCGATACCTCGGGTGCTTCGCTCGAGGCCGCCCTTAAGTCCGAAATTAAGCCCGAGCTGGTCAAGCCTAACCTGACCGAGATCAACGGCCTTCTGGGCACGAGCTTTACCACCGACGATGTGGACGAGCTCCGCGCCGCGCTCGCCTCTGATGCCCGCTTCTCCGATATCCCCTGGGTCGTCGTGTCCATGGGCGCTGCCGGCTCCGTTGGCTTCCACAATGGCCGTGCGTTCCGCGCAAAGACGCCCGATATCCCTGCCGTTAACGCCACGGGCTCTGGTGACTCCACTATCGCTGGCTTCGCGCATGCCATTGCTGCTGGCGCAGACGACGAGACGGTGCTACGTACCGCCAACACCTGCGGCAAGCTCAATGCCATGGATCCTATGACTGGCCACTTGGTTATGGATCGTTGGGACGAGGTCTACAACGGCGTTGTCGTGACCGAGCTGTAAGGGCTTGGGCGTCGGCCCCGGCATTGCTTGCTAGCTCATGTCGACGACAAGTGCGGTAGCATTATGCTGGGGCGCGACGCCGAGTTTGTCGTGTTCAATCCCGACCTTACCCTGGTCGAGGCGTATGTGGGTGGCAACAGCGTCGGTAACGCGTTTGCCGAGTAGCCGCCAAAGAAGCGATCCGAGAGGGGATTCAGATGATTTACGGTGCATTGGGCGATATCGAGGAGTACCGCGGAATGCTCAAGGG
>CABSMK010000057.1 GCA_902478825.1 uncultured Collinsella sp. | reverse complement strand
GCGTCAGATGTGTATAAGAGACAGATCCTCACCACGCTTGGCGGAATCGAGATAGCACATCAAAAACGAGGTGAGGAACGAGTCGCCCGCCCCCATGGTGTCCTTCATGTCCGTTACCGGTTTAGCCAGCTGGCGGTAATAGCGCTCGCCGTCGTAAGCAATGCAGCCCTCGGCGCCCGCCGTAGCCGACACAAAACGCGGACCCAGGCCCTTCACCCATGCCAGACGTTCGCGAATCTCGTCCTCACTCGCGGCATCCGCCGCACTAAAGAAAGCGAAATCGACGTAGGGCGCAATCTGCTCGTAGTACTCGTCGGTGGAGTCGTCCGAAAAGTCAAAAGAGATCGTGACGCCCGCAGCCTTCAACTTGGGCAGCTCGCGCTCGGTGAAGCAATAGTTGCCCGAATGAACCACATCGAACTGCTTCATGTACGCAAGGTCAAAGCGATCGAGGACATAGCGCGCATCGCCACGGATACCGCCCTCGTTGGAGCCAAGGAAGACACGGTCACCGTCAACGACGGTCACGCGAGCCGCTCCGTTCTCGCCAATCATCTGCTCGCACTTGTCAAGCTCGATACCCTCATCCTCGAGGCTTGCAATGACATGCTCGGCAGCGGCATCATTGCCAAAAATGCCCATGTATGCGGAGCGTGCGGCACCGCATTTCTTGGCATAAACGGCGAAGTTCACCGCATTGCCGCCGGGATACATGGTGTGGATATGCTCGTAGCGATCGACGACGTTGTCGCCAAATCCGAGCGCGTTAACGTTAAATGCCATGGCCTTTGCTCCTTCTAGTACTCGACAACACCCATATAGCGACGGAAATCGGGATCGTGATCAAACACCTTGCCGCGTGCGGCACGCAGCTCGCAGTTCATGGCGTAGAACAGCACCGGGTCCAGATAGGCACGGACGCTCGCCGGCACGGCTTCCATACCGTACTCCTTGGCATCGAGCACCATCAGCGTATCGGTATGCGTCTTAAGGAACGCCAGGGCGCGCTCGTCCATAGCACGGCACTCGCTGGAGCCCATCTGCAGGAAGTAAAAAACGCCATCCTGAGTAGCCTCGAAGGGGCCATGGAAGTACTCGGCAGAGTGGATGTAGCTGCAGTGCTGCCACTGCATCTCCATAAGAGAGCAGATAGCGAAACCGTAGGTCTGGCTAAAGTTGGGACCGCTGCCCAGAATATAGAAGAACTCGTGCTCCTGGCAAAGCTTGGCAAAGCGATCGCCCAGCTCGGCATTTACCTTCTCGCGTGCCGGGGGAAGAATCTTATCCATCTCGGCGATACCGGCATACATATCGGCAAGATCGGCGTAGCCCTCCTGCTGATCGAGCAGCTCGGCCGCAAGCGACAGCGAAATGCCAGCGGGGACCTCGGCCTGCGGCACGCCCTCGCCCCACGGGTAGACCCACGTGGTCCACTTGCCGGAGTCGATCTTGGATCCAGCGTTGTCGGTCTGGGCGATCACCGTAGCGCCGGCAGCAAGGGCAATCTCGCAGCCCTCGACGACCTCGGGGGTGTTGCCACTGTGGCTACAAGCGATGACCAGGGACTTCTCGCCCAGACGACGCGGACGCATGATATCGAACTCGCGAGCCGTATAGATATACGAAGTGAAGGTGGTTGCATCGCGCTGCAGAAGCTCATGAGCCGGGATCAAATCGATCATGGAGCCACCGCAAGCAATCCAGTAGACGCTGTCGAACTTGCCCTTCTCGGCAATTGCCTCTTTGATCAGATCGTGTGCGTTCATATCCAGTTCCTTTCTTGTTTGGCCCGCAATCAATGACGTTGGTTGCGTGGCCGATGGTTGTTTTAGTCAATCAGATATTTCTCGAATGCGGCCATGTTCTTGGCATCTGCCGCCGCCGGATCATCGTAGTAACGACCGTCCGTGATTTCCTGGCCCAGCATGCCGTCGAAACCATGGGCGTTGAGCGTGGCGACGAAGGCGTCCATATCGTGCTTGCCATCGCCCCACACCAGATGGCCATACGGGTCACCGTCGATAAAGTGCATCTCGTGAATTGCCCCATCACCAAAGGCGGCAAACCAGTCCTCGAGCGTCTCGCCTGCAACGCCCATCGCGGTTGTATCAACCATGGGCTGTAAGTACGGGCTCGCGACCTCGTCAATCATGCGCTTCGCATCGGAAACCGTCGTCACAAGGTTGCTCTCCTCGGGACGCAGGCTTTCCATCGTAAGCACCAGACCGTGCTCGCCGGCATACTCCGCCAGAATGGACAAGTGCTCGCGGCTGCGCTTCCAGGCTTCCTCGCGGTCCTCGTCCCAGTCGCCCCAGCCCGAGTTGATGGACATGCGGTCGCACCCAAGTACCTCGGCAAGCTCAATGCCGTGCTTAAAGTACGCCAAGCTGCGCTGTTCATGCAGCGGTTTGCGTGCGCAGTACTGCCAAGGATAGACAACATTCTCGGGACACAGAGTACGATACCTAAGCCCACGGTCTGCAGCCTTTTTCGCCAGGACCTCAGCTTCAAAGTAGCCCGTGTGGTCGAGCGTCACATGCGGCTCCGCACACCACAGCTCAATGGACTCAAAGCCCAAACGCTGCTGCACATCAAGGAAGTAATCGAGCGACCACATGATGTAGTGGATATTCATGCCCGCAATCTGTTCGCGGTGCAGCGTCGGTTTGGATTCAGACATCTTATGCCTCCTTATTTCGATCGAACACGATTTGTCCGTCCGACATCGTCATATCAACCGCAAGATCGCGTGCGTCGCGATAATCGAGGTCGAACACATCCCGATCGAGCACGCAGATATCGGCAAGCTTGCCAACCTCGAGCGTACCCAGCTCGTCTTCGCGCATCAGGTCGTACGCGCCCCCGGCAGTCCAAGCGCGCAAGAGCTCGACAAGCGTCAGCGTGTTGACCTCATTCACGGGCAGTCCGTCGGCGAAGAATCCGCCGCACGCGCTGTAGATTGACTCGCCCAGGCTCGGAATCAGCAGCGGCAGATCCGTGCCGCAGCACACTGTGCATCCGGAATCTTCCATGCCGCGGCGATTCCAGCTGTGCAAAAGTCGCGTCTCGCCAATTTGTCGACGCATCATCGACAGGCAATCCTCGCGCCGGTCCAGCGTCAGAATCTGCGGATAGACCTCGCAAATTCCACCTAACTTGCCAAACTCGACAAGATCGGTCGGGTCAGAGTTCTCGAGATCGGTAATCGCATGGCGGCGAAGCATCCGTCCATGCTCGTCTCGAGGCAGCGAGGCATAGAGCGCCACGGTGCGACGAACGGCGCCATCGCCCTGGCAATGCAAGGAATATCGGAAGCCGTCAGCATCAATTGCACGCAGCTCGTTCTCAATCAGATCCCACTCTGGCTCCTCGACGACCGTCTTGCCGGCAGCGCCCGCATCGGCCGTGTCCTCATAGGGATCAATCATCTCGGCAAGCCCCGCCCATACGCCGCGATCGGTCATACGGTTGAAGCCAGAAAAACGAACGAACGGTCCCCGGAAGCGCTCTCGCGCCTCGCGGGCATATGCCAGATTTGCACCGGCACCCACAGGCTGCGACATCATAGAGACGCGAACCGTCAGCTCACCAGATTCCTCACGGCGAGCCATTTCGTCGGCAAAGCCGTAGTAGTCATCAAACGCCATCTCCTTGATGGCGGTAACGCCGCGCTCGTTAAGCATGCTCATGTAGTCCGAATACCCGGCACGCACCTCGGGCAGCGCGAGGAAATCGCTCATCATGCGCCAGATCTTCTCGGCATAGCACGCCTGGGGCGTAAAGCCGTATCGCGCACTGGCGGCAGCATTGAGAACGCAGGTCTCCGCACCCGGTGTAAAGCAGACGACAGGGATATCGCCAAAACAATCGTCAAACACAGCTGCCGTATTTGCGTTCTCGACATCCGATGCCAACGTTTCGGGTAGGTTGTGGCCAAAAGCCGCCGCGCAATCCGGATGATCTTCTTTCCATGCACGCAAGAGCGACACGGCCTCTTTGGCATCATCGATGCCGGACAGATCAGTCCCCAACGTCCGCAGCGCCCAACCTGTATAGAAGGTATGCACATCGATCAGGCCGGGCATGACAGTGCGGTCGCCCAGGTCAACTACCTCGTCCGCCTGGGTCAAATACGAAGCTACCTCACACTTGGCGCCGACAGCCTCAATTCGATTGCCACGGACCGCTACGAAACCTTCAAACGGCAGGTCCCCCGTACCGGTAAAGACGCTCTTAGACGTCAGGACCGTCAAACGATCAGACATCACAACCACCTACACCGGAAGCATGCCAGAGATTGCCGTTACAATCACGCCAAAGACGACCATGAAAATGAAGAACTTCCAAATGGTCTTCCACCATTGGCCAAACGAAATCCTAGCCACGGCAAGACCGGCGACCGTCATGCCCGCCACGGGGCTGATGGTGTTGATGGTCTGGTTGGCAAACTGGAGCGCGGTGACGGCCGCCTCGGGATTGAGGCCCATGAGCTCGGTCAGGGGGCCCATAACGGGCATGGTGAGCGCCGCCAGGCCAGAACTCGAGGGAACCAGCAAAGAGAGCAGGCCAAGAACGATATACATAAACGTGGTGTAGACGGCGGCGGGTGCACCGGCAAGCGCGGTAGCGAGCGCCTGGAGGATGGTGTCGATGATCATGCCGCCCTCGGCGATGACCAGAATACCGCGAGCGATACCGATAACGATGGCAGCGTACGCAAAGTCGGCGAGACCCTTAACGAACTCCTCTGCGATCGTCTGCTGGTCAAGGCCGCCCAGGATACCGGCAAGCAAGCCCATGCCAAGGAACACGGCGGAAATCTCATTCATGTACCAGCCCTGGGTAACAAGACCCCAGACGATAATGCCCATACCGCAAGCAAAATCGATAAGCACGAGCTTCTGACGGATAGTGAACTCTTCCTCGATGGAGGCATCGGTCACGGAAAACTCGATACGCTTGAGCTTATCGTCCTCGTACACAATGGACGACTCGGGGTTTTTCTTGACGCGCATGGCGTAGCGCATGGCCCATGCGATACCGACGGCAGTGAAGATGACCCAAGAAACGGCGCGCAGCCACAGTTGCGGATTACCCTCGATGCCAATGATGCCTTGGGCGATCAAAACATTAAACGGGTCGATGGTCGAAGCACAATATCCCAGGTTAGGACCAAGGAAGCAGATGATGAATGCCGTCATCGAGTCATAACCGATACCCATCATGATGGGAATGAAGATGGCATAGAACGGCAGGGCTTCCTCAGACATACCAAACGTAGTGCCGCAAATGGACAGCAATGTCATCGTGATGGGAATGATGAGGATGTCCTTGTTCTTGAGCTTTTTAATCACACGGCTCATGCCGGCATTCAAAGCGTTGGTCTTGGTGATGATCGCGAACGATCCGCCAATCAATAAGACGAACGCAACGACGTCGGCAGCCTCTTGGATACCCTTGGTGGGCGCTTGCAGAACCGCGAAGATATCCTGGCCCAGATTGATGGTCTCGCCGGTCTCGGAATCGGTGTAGTTCTTATCGACCTGTTCATAGGTTCCAGCAACGGCGACTTCACGCTCGCCCGCCGCTGTCGAAATCGTCTTGCGCTGATACTGACCAGAGGGAACGATCCAAGTCAGGACCGCAAAGACAACGATCAGCAAGAACATGATCGTATAGACATGCGGTAGTTTGAACTTAAAACGTCTGTTTGTCTTCTTCGCCTTCGTATCTGACATAGATACCTCCAAAGAACTCGAGACTGCATCGCATCTCGCTTCAACGTTTGCATAAGGCAAACGTTCTATGACGTCCCATAGATTACCAGCAGCTTTTTTTCTTCATCAAGATAATTTCAAACTGATTGCCGCAACGCGGTTGAACGGTTGTGTTCGCGCCGTGAACGGTATGGAAACGCCCGGTGAGATGATCCACCGGGCGCTTCCATTCGCAATGTCCTAGATGTCAAAAACGTAGCGAGACCCAACGATCCGCTGACGACCGATGATAAACGGCCGTCGCTGCTCATCGAAAAAGAAGGCTTCCATATAAAACAAGGGTTCGCCAACGGGAACTGCCAACAGCCGAGCGACCTCGGGCGACGCGCACGCGATCTCGAGCGTGCACGGGTCGGTAAACGCGGGCGTGCGGCCCGTCCGGTTGCGCACGAACTCAAAAATGGATTGGTTAGATAGAGGTGCCGTTGATAGATAGGCGTTGTCCTCGTAAACGTATATGTTGTTCTCGAGCATGACGGGGACTCCATCGGCAGTACGTACACGCTCAACGCAAATCAAATCAGTTCCAACGGGAACACCAAAGAACTGCGCTTCGGTAGAATCTGCCGGCAGTATCTTTCTCGAAATGACGCACGCCCCCGGCTCCATTCCGTTAACGCGGCATGCGTCCGAAAAACTCTGAACGTCATCCTTCTGGCGAATCTTGCGCTTAAGCTTGGGGGCATTGACAAACGTGCCTTTCCCCTGCCGCTTCGTTAGATAGCCCTGCTGGACGAGCTCCTCAATAGCGCGTCGCACGGTAACGCGGCCAACTTTATAGCTCTCAGCCAATTCGAATTCGTTGGGTATCCGCGCGCCCGCCTTGTAGGCACCGGAGTTGATTTCGTTTTTAATGATATCAATAACCTGTTGGTACAGCGGTATCGCTGCTTTACCATCAGTTAGCCCTTCAGTCGGTGGCATATACCCTCTCCCAGCACAATTAAGTCTAAAACGGGCTTAAGGGCATTCAGCAAGTCCTTAAGCCCGCATTAGCATAAAGTATGCTTGCTGCCGCACCAAAATGTCGGGTATTTACTCATCAGACCCGAAAAACGCGCAACTACCTCACCCCTAAGAAAGCGTGAGCAGCTCCGGCAGCTGGTCGATAATCTTGTCCGCGGCATCCTGGCTAAAGCCAAAGCGCTCCTCGCGCTTGGCAATGACTGTCAGGCCGGCTCGCTTGCCGGCAGTGATGCCAGGCACCGAATCCTCGACGCAGCAGCAGCGATTCGCGGGCAGCCCCAGCAGGTCCAGCGCATGCAGGTAGATGTCGGGCTCGGGCTTGCTCTCCTTAAACTGCTCGCCGCTCACCACATACTCAAAGGCATCCGACAGCCCGCACGCATTGAGCACTTCCTCGATGCTATCCATGGGAGACGAGCTGGCAAGCGCCACGCGAACGCCACGGCGCGGCAGCTCTCGAATCGTATCCACGGCGCCTGGGTTAATCAAAGCCTGATAGTCGCGCGGACGCTCATGCGCCCACTCGTCCCAACGGGCCAACGCTTCCTCGCCAGTTAAATGCCCCTTACCGGCGCGCTCAAACCAATCGACCAGCATACGCAGGAAGAACTGATGCGAAGTACCAACCTGCCCATTTAACTCCTCTTGAGTCAGATTAAGCCCAAGCTCCTTGGCAAACGCGGCGGTCTCGCCCAGGTAGTAATACTCGGTATCGACAATCACGCCGTCCATGTCAAAGATAACGGCGTCGAACGGAAATGCGGACACGGCACCCTCCCTAACAAAAGGGCGCCCACAAGCGGACGCCCGAGCCATGCACTATCGGCGATTCTAACCCAGCAGCTTATCCAGCGCCACTGCAATGCCGTCTTCGTTATTATTGGCGGTCACCATCTGGGCCACAGCCTTGACCTCGTCGACGGCGTTACCCATGGCAACACCGGTGCCGGCCCACTCAATCATGGACTTGTCGTTCTGGCCGTCGCCAAACGATACGACCTCGCTGGCATCGATGCCGAGCTTGGGCAGGGCACCCTCGAGCGCACGGGCTTTGTCGATACCGGGCGCCGTGTACTCAAAGTACCAGTCGGCCGTAAACATGCCCGAAAGCGTCTGGGTAAAGGGCGCATACATCTCCTCGTAATGCGCCTGCAGGTAGGCCGGATCGCCTGCCGTCAGCAGCTTGTCTACGGGATAAGTGTCCACGACCTCATGCAAGCTCTCGACCTCGCGGATCTTAAGGTCGCAGGCATCGCGCTCGTATTTGACGATATTCTTCTGCGAGCCGTCCGGCAGTGTAATCATGCAGCGATACGAGTCCTCTACATGCAGGTCGCGCCCGAGCGAGATCATGGGGATCACATCATAGTTTTGCAGGTGATCAATCAGACGGTGCAGTTCGTCAGCTGGCATGGCCTGGTCAAAAAGGACCTCATCGGTCTGAGCGTCGACCACATGCGCGCCATTGAAAGCGACTAGCAGACCGTCATGGTTTTGGAGGTCGAGCTCCTGTGCCAGAGCATGTAGCCCCCATGCGGGACGGCCCGAAGCCAAGATGAGCTTAATACCCGATTCCTGCGCCGCGAGCAGCTTCTCGCGCGTACGCGGGCTGATCACCTTCTGATCGTTGGTAAGCGTACCGTCGATATCCATTGCGATGGCTTTAATTGCCATATGTGCCTCCTTGCATCGTTTTTATCGCGCACTATCTTATCCGAGCCGGGGCACGTTCGCACAGCGCGCGTATGACGGTTGCAAAACCACCCCATTTGAAACAAAGGCAAAAAAGTACTTGCAAAGACGCGTTCCGACATATAAGTTGATAAAAAACCGCCGTTGCGGTTTTAAGTAGATCGAGCATATGAAGTTTGAGTTTTAGCGTGTAAGAGAAGGAAGATCGGCAAAGTACAACCCCAAACGCAATGACAACTTAATGAGGTAACTGCCACATGTGAGGCACCCAGGGCATTGCTGTCTCGATTTTGAGCACGATGCCTTCCGCCTTGCATGGGCCGTTCCATCCCACCCCTGCAGCAACTGCCTCACGGGCTCATTGAAAACCGCATAGCACCCCAACGTCAGCACATCACCCACGGCAAGCACATCACTCACGACAACCAACACATCAACAAACAGCACGAACATCAACCGATTGGAGAAGCTATGACAAACCACCACGCTGAAGACGGCGATAAGAAAAGCATTCTGGATGCCCGAATTGAGCGAGCATATGCAAACGAATATGACGCCGCCTTTGCCGCCGCGACCATCAAGAACTACGCGTCGCTACCGCTCGCGACGATCTTGGCCGACCACCCTCAACTGCTGAAGCGCTGCACAAAGATCATGGGCGACCCCGACATTCGCAAGCTGACAGACCCCTATGCCCCAAAACGCGACAACGATTCGTGCGTTCTTACCGTAGGCTGCCTAGCCCATATGCTTACGGCGCTCGACACGAAACTCAAGCTCGAATGGGAACCCGACGAGCGTCATGAACTCGAAAGCAAGCGGAACACCCTGCGCACCGCACTGTTCCTTCCGTTGGACGGCCTCAAGCGCTGCAACGTCGAGCTCAATTCACAGGCGCGGCAAAAGCCCGGGACCACGGGGCAGAAAACTCCAAGACCCCATGCGGCCATCGTCGACCGCAACCGATATAACCGCATGACCGCGCACTTTTCCGCCGAGGGAGCAGCCATAAGGACGCTGATCGACCTGCTGTGCCTCCTGAGCATCAACGAGCTATTTGAGGGCTATCTCGCCCTTGTTCCCGCGACGGCACCCAAGTCGGTAGCAAAGATCATCGAGACCTGCAGACGCCAGTTTGAGCGCCATCGCAATGGCAGCGAGATGAACGCCAGCATCGCGCAGTACTACGCGGCTCATTACAAAAATGACGGATGCGCCCCTGTCGAGCATCAGCTGCGGCTCGCCTACACCACGCCCGTCGCAACGCTCCATCGCTTTGGAGCCCTTGGCGCTTGCGAGCCGCACGAACAGGCAGCCTGCCCCACAACCGAGCTCGATCTCAGGCTCGGACGAACCCTGTAGCCCGCCAGCCCCTCCGCGGGCAACAATCCTATTCCACAACACAACCAACAGAAAGGAGTCCTCATGGACACCAATCATTCCCCCATCATCAGCCCCCTCACCATGCGTGAATCCGCCCGAGGTATCACGCTCACCAGCATTTACGATGAGATGCTCGCCCGTCGCGAGCTCTCCGTCATGGGAAACATCGAAACCCCGATGGCCCACGACCTATGCCAGCAGATCCGCCTGCTCGATGCCACCGACCCCAGCCGCCCCATCACCATATTTGTCGCCAGCGTCGGCGGAAGCGTGCGATCGGGTCTTGCGATCTATGACGCCATGCGCCTCGCATCGTGCCCCATCCGCACCGTCTGCCTGGAATTCCTGTCTCTTATACACATCTGACGCTGCCGACGAATAGAGAGGTGTAGA
>CABSMK010000056.1 GCA_902478825.1 uncultured Collinsella sp. | reverse complement strand
AGACAGGTATAACCCGCCATTCGTGGGTACCATTCAACGCGTACGCAAACAAAAAGGGTTAACCCGCGCGGCATGACCGCGCGGCCCACAAAGGAGGAAACAAGCATGTCGTCTTTGAAGCCGCTTGCAGATCGCGTCCTGGTCAAGCCCGACGAGGCCGAGCAGAAGACCGCCTCTGGTCTGTACATCGCCAGCAACGCTCAGGAGAAGCCGCAGCGCGGCACCATCGTTGCCGTGGGCGCCGGCAAGGTCAACGACAAGGGTGAGCGCATCCCCATGGACGTCAAGGTTGGCGACGTTGTCATTTACGGTAAGTTTGGTGGCAACGAGGTCAAGGTCGACGGCGAGAAGTATCTGCTGATGCGCGCCGACGACATCTACGCCGTCGTTGAGGCCTAGTCTCGTCAGAATCTCTGATTCGTCTTTGAACGCGCTCGCTGCATAGGACTCGGAAGCGGCGACGCGAGTCACATTTCTTTTGGAGGATTACCCACTATGGCAAAGAACATTACGTTCAACACCGATGCCCGCGCTAAGCTCGCCAAGGGCGTCAACACTCTGGCCGACGCCGTTACCGTCACCATGGGCCCCAAGGGCCGCTACGTTGCGCTGCAGCGCACGTTCGGTGCCCCGACCATCACCAACGACGGCGTTTCCGTCGCTAAGGAGATCGAGCTCGAGGACAACATCGAGAACATGGGTGCCCAGCTGGTGAAGGAGGTCGCCACCAAGACCAACGATACCGTGGGTGACGGCACCACTACCGCAACCCTGCTCGCTCAGGCCATCGTCAACGACGGCCTGCGCAACGTCGCTGCTGGCGCTAACCCGCTGGCCATCCGTCGCGGCATCGACAAGGCCGTCAACGCCGCCGTCGCCGAGATGAAGAAGCAGGCCAAGCCGGTCGAGACCAAGGAGCAGATCGCTTCCGTCGGCACCATCTCCGCCGGTGACCCCGAGGTCGGCGAGAAGATCGCCGAGGCCATGGAGGTCGTGGGCAAGGACGGCGTCATCACCGTCGAGGATTCCCAGACGTTCGACATCACCATCGACACCGTCGAGGGCATGCAGTTCGACAAGGGCTACGTCTCCGCTTACTTCGTCACGGACAACGACCGCATGGAGGCCGTGATGAAGGATCCGTACATCCTCATCACCGACCAGAAGATCTCCAGCGTCCAGGACATCATGCCCGTTCTCGAGGCTGTCCAGCGCGCTGGCCGTGGTCTGCTCATCATCGCTGAGGACATCGACGGCGAGGCCCTGCCCACCCTCGTCCTCAACAAGATCCGCGGCGCCCTTAACGTCTGCGCCGTCAAGGCTCCGGGCTACGGCGATCGCCGCAAGCGCATCCTCGAGGACATCGCCGTCCTCACCGGTGGCCAGGCTGCTCTCGACGAGCTGGGCGTGAAGGTCGCTGACATCACCGCCGATATGCTCGGTACCGCTAAGTCCGTCACCATCTCCAAGGACAACACCGTCGTCGTCGGCGGCGCTGGCTCCAAGGAGGCCATCGACGCTCGTATCGCTCAGATCAAGGGTGAAATGGAGAACACCACCTCTGACTTCGACCGTGAGAAGCTCCAGGAGCGCCTGGCCAAGCTCTCCGGTGGCGTTGCCGTCATCAAGGTCGGCGCTGCTACCGAGTCCGAGCTCAAGGAGATCAAGCATCGCGTCGAGGACGCCCTGCAGGCTACCCGCGCTGCTGTCGAGGAGGGCATTGTCGCTGGCGGCGGCGTCGCCTTCATGGACGCTGCTCCTGCGCTCGACGCTGTCGAGATCGACGACCCCGAGGAGAAGATCGGCGTCGACATCGTCAAGAAGGCTCTGGCCGCTCCGGTCGCCACCATCGCCAAGAACGCTGGCTTTGAGGGCGCTGTCGTGGTCGACAAGGTTGCCGAGCTGCCCGCCGGCCAGGGTCTCAACTCTGCCAACGGCGAGTGGGGCGACATGATCGAGATGGGCGTCCTCGACCCCGTCAAGGTCAGCCGCGTCACCCTGCAGAACGCTGCTTCTGTCGCCAGCCTGATCCTCATCACCGAGGCCACCGTCTCCGATGTGCCCAAGAACACTCAGCTTGAGGACGCAATCGCTGCTGCTACCGCTGGTCAGCAGGGCGGCGGTATGTACTAAGGCCGACAAGGTCTAGAACTCCCACCGGGAATCCGGGGGCGTGACGGGGACTTCTCTCCGGAACGTCCTCGGACATGCAAAGAGGCTCCGCATCGCGCTTCGCGCTGCGGAGCCTCTTTGCGTCCTGCGGAATATTCCGGAGAGAAGTCCCCGTCACGCCCCCGGATTCCCTGCGTTTACGGCCTTGAGGTCGGCGGGCGTAGAAGGACGTGGTCGATAGGAGTACGTGTCCCTTCGCTGTTTCGCGCTTTGCGCGAAAGGCGCGCTACTTTGGGATGGGTGGGGAACGTGGTTGTTGCGGCAACTGATCCCCGCCACAAATTACCCTCGGCATACTTGCGCGAGCGATTGCTCGTGCTACACTTGCAATTGCTGTTTCAGGGCGGGGTGGAATTCCCCACTGGCGGTAAATCGGGCGGTGTCAAAGGGACGCCGTGGCGCAGGTGAGATGCCTGCGACCGAGCCGATGAGTCCGCGACCCGTGTGTGCGTTGGTTCGCATGCCGGCTGAACTGGTGAGATCCCAGTACCAACGGTTAGAGTCCGGATGAAAGAGGCAGGTGATCTTAATGTCTGAACAGTCGCAGCATATCCATTTTGAGAACACGAATAGGTGGAGCACCAAACAGCTCGTTACCATGGCGTTGATGTGCGCCTTGGGCGCCCTGTTTATGTACGTGCAGCTGCCTATCCTTCCTTCGGCGCCGTTTTTGACCTATGACCCGTCGCTGGTGCCGGCGATGGTGTGCGGGTTTGCATATGGCCCCGGTGCCGGCACTGCTGTTGCCGCCATGGCGATCGTTATCCATGCGCTCACCACGGGTGACTGGGTCGGCGCGCTTATGAACCTGGTTGCCACGCTGGGCTACATTCTGCCCGCGGCTATCGTCTACCAGAAGATGCATACCTATAAGGGTGCCGTGATTGGCCTGGTGCTTGGCGTCATAGCCGCTACGGCGCTGTCTATGGTTGCAAACCTTACCATTGGCGTATGGTTCTGGTATGGCTCGGTCGATGTGATCGCCCCGCTCATGATTCCTGCCGTGCTGCCGTTTAACCTTATCAAGACCGTGCTTAACTCGGTGTTGACACTGGCGGTGTATAAAGCGGTCTCCAACCTCATCACGCCTAAAAAGGACCAGGTCAAAGGCCGCGCATGATTGAGTGTCGGGGCGTTTCCTTTAGCTATGACGGTGCCGTACCGGCGCTCGACGGCGTCGATCTGAATATCGAGGACGGCGAGTTTTTCTGCATCCTCGGTGGCAATGGGTCGGGCAAGTCGACGTTTGCCAAGCATCTGAATGCACTGTTGCAGCCCGATGCGGGCACGGTACGCATCAACGGCATGGATGCGTCCGACCCCGAGCTGGTCTACGACATTCGTTCGACCGTGGGCATGGTGTTCCAGAATCCCGATGATCAGCTGGTGGCAACGCTTGTCGAAGATGACGTTGCGTTCGGTCCCGAAAACCTCGGCGTGCCATCGGCGCAAATTGCGCAGCGCGTACGCGAGGCACTGAAGGGCGTGGGCCTGGTGGGCTTTGAGCGCCACGAGACCCATGCGCTTTCGGGCGGCCAAAAGCAGCGCGTGGCGCTTGCCGGCGTGCTCGCCATGGAACCGCGCGTGCTCATATTGGACGAGGCTTCCTCGATGCTCGATCCGCGTGGACGCAAGGGCCTCATGAAGGCTTGCCGCGCGTTGCACGCTCGCGGCATGACCATCGTGATGATTACGCACTTTATGGAAGAGGCTGCCGAGGCCGATCGTGTCGCCGTGTTTCAGACGGGGCGCGTTGCCATGCTCGGTACGCCCGAGGAAATCTTGACGCGGGCAGACGAACTCGTGCAGCTCAACTTGGATATGCCGGCGTCGTGCTGTCTAGGTAGGGCACTTCGTGCGAAGGGCGTGTCCGTTTGCGCGCAGGTGCGTGAGGCGGATATGGTCGCCGAGATTGCGCAGGCTTATGCCGAGCGAAGTGGGGCAGGCATCGCGGGGCAGTCTTCCGTATCCCAGTCGGAAATCGCTGACGGCACTGTTCCGGTAGACAACGAGGGCAACGCGTCGGAGCCCGTCATCGAGCTATCCCATGTTTCGTACAGTTATTCGCTCAGTCCGCGCGAGCGCCGCCGCTGGCATAAGCGCTCGGCCACTGCGGGCAAATCGAGCAAACAGGCTCTCTGGGGAAACGACCCCAGCAGCCCGTGGGCGCTGCGCGGTGTATCGCTGACGGTGCGTCGCGGCGAGTTCCTGGGCTTGGCAGGTCATACCGGTTCGGGTAAGTCGACGCTGGTCCAGCATCTCAACGGTTTGATTCGCCCCCAGGAGGGATCCGTTCGCGCGCTGGGGCTCGATCCGTCAAACAAGAAAGACGCCGCCGCGGTTAAGGCCAAGGTCGGCGTGGTGTTTCAATATCCTGAGCGTCAGCTGTTTGCCGAAACCGTGGCGCAGGACGTGGCGTTTGGTCCGCATAACCTTGGCTTGCCGCAAGATGAAGTCGACCGTCGTGTCGAGTCATCGCTCTCACGCGTGGGCCTCGACCTTTCCACGGTCGGCGACAAGAGCCCCTTTGAGCTTTCGGGCGGTCAGCAACGGCGCGTGGCATTCGCCGGCGTGCTCGCCATGGAGCCCGAGGTCCTGGTGCTCGATGAACCCATGGCGGGGCTCGATCCGGCTGCGCGCAGGGATTTCCTAGGGCTCATCGGTCGACTCCATCGCGAGGGCCTGACCGTTGTCATGGTTTCGCATAGTATGGATGACCTGGCCAATTGCTGTGACCGTATTGTCGTGATGAACGAGGGCGCGGTGTTTGCCGAGGGCACGCCCGCTCAGGTTTTTGCGCATGCGGATGAGCTTAAATCAATCGGCTTGGGTGTTCCCGCTGCCCAGCGCATGGCGCTGGCGCTTGCGAAGGCAGGCGTGCCGCTGCGCCGCGGCGGGCTCTATACGGTTGAGTCGTTGGCCGACGAGTTGGCAAATTTGCTGATCGGTCGCTCAGACGGTTCTTCTAACGTCTCGGACATTGCTAAATCCAAGACGGTCGCGCGAGAGGAGGGCTGCTGATGGAGGCGTTTTCGTTTGGCAGCTACTATCCCGGCGATAGTGCGATCCACCGCCTGGACCCGCGAACTAAGTTGCTCTTGGGCTTTGTGTTTCTGATCACGACGCTCACAGTCAGCAGCTTCCGCGGACTGGCCCCGGTCGCAATCTTCGTTGTCCTGCTCTATACCGTGTCCCGGGTGCCAGCTCGTCGCGTTCTGTCGTCGATGGCGCCGCTGCTGGCAATCGTCGTCGTGGTCGCGGTGCTCAACTTGTTTACCGATCAGGGTGGGCGCATCCTGTGGCAGCTCGGCTTTCTGCGGATAAGTGAGGGCTCGCTGCATTCCGCCGCCTTTATGGCGTGTCGCCTGAGCTTGATGATGGCCGGCATGAGCGCCATTACGCTCACCACACCGACACTCGACCTCACCGCGGGCTTTGAGCGCCTGCTCGCGCCGTTTGCGCGTGTGGGACTTCCTGCGCACGAGCTCGGCATGATTATGGGTATCGCGCTGCGCTTTATGCCGCAGTTTGCCACTGAGATGAAACAGACGGCCGATGCGCAGGCGAGCCGCGGTGCGCGCGTGACAGGAGGCCCGCTCGGCGGCGTGCGTATGCTCGGCAGTGTGGCGATTCCGCTGTTCACGGGCGTGTTCCGCCATGCCGAGACGCTGTCTGCCGCCATGGATGCCCGTTGCTATCATGGCGAGCAGGGCCGCATACGTCTGCATGCGCTTGCATTTGGCCGTGGCGATGCTTTGGCGGCGATGGTGACGGCGTTGCTGCTCATCTGCGTCATCGTCATCAATCTTCAACTTGTTTAGGCGCGATTCGAGCGCAAGAAAGGGGTCCCTATGACCGACAACGACCGCACGGCTCAGCTTGAGCGCGTCTGTTCATATCTCAGGCGCATTCCGGCGTGGTATCTGGCCACGACCGATGTGGCCGACGGGCATCAGCCTCGCGTGAGGCCGTTTTCGTTTGCCATGGTCGATGACGGTAAGTTGTGGTTTTGCACGTCGCGCGACAAGGATGTGTGGGCGGAGCTGAGTGCGAATCCCAAGTTTGAGGTATCGGGCTGGAAGCCGGGGGAATGTTGGATCGTATTGACCGGCGAAGCCGCACTTGAGGACGACGCAGTTGCGAGCGACAAGGTGCGTCAAGCGGGTTTTAAGCACATGGTGGGCATTGGCGAGGAACACGAGAGTGCCAACGACGGCCGCCTTGCTTTCTTTTCGGTCCGCAATATTGCCGCGCGCTTCTGTGATATCGACGGCAGCGAGGAGCGCCTGGAGCTCTAGCTCGCACAAACCAGGTTCCCAAACTAGCTAGTACAGGAGGAAACGTGGACGGATTGAATACGGTTTTGGAGTATCTGACGTCGGTGCCGGCGTGGTATCTGGCGACGAGCGTGGATGGGCAGCCGCATGTGCGTCCGTTCTCGTTTGCACAGATTCAGGACGGCAAACTGTGGTTTGTGACGGCGCGCACCAAAGACGTGTGGCAAGAGCTGCTGCAAAATCAGCGCTTTGAGGCCACGAGTTGGTGGCCGGGCCATGGCTGGCTCATCTTGCGCGGGCGTGCCGGCTTGGATGACCGGGCTCTAGACGAAATGCGCGAAGCCGGGTGGAAGCATCTAGAGCACCTGGGCGAGCACTATGAGGGGCCTAACGACCCCACGCTCGTCTTCTTTAGCGTCGAGGATCCCGAGGCTTTTATCTGCAATCACGACGAATGGGTGCCGGTCGAGCTCTAGCCAGCTGGCTCATCCTAACAACTTGGTTTTCGCATGGGCGGGCCCCGTATTGCCCGGCGCCGTTAGGAGCGCCGGTCAATACGGGGCCCGCTCCATTTGTCAATTCCTTCAAGCGAATGTGTCGGGAATGTTTCAATGCATGAATATGCAAGCCATTTATGTGTTCATGCATCTTTTGGTGCTAAAGTTTCAACCCACTTCATAACGACCGCTGCGAAATGCGCATCGGTGCATAAATCGCAGACAAGGAGTCTGATATGTCTTTGAAGGTTGGAATCGTCGGCGCGGCTGGATATGCCGGAGCCGAGCTCATTCGCCTCGTGCTCGGCCATCCCGAGTTTGAACTTGTTGCCATTACGTCCAACGCCGATGCCGGCCAGCCGTTGTCTGCGGTGTACCCGAGCTTCACCGGCGTAAGCGATCTTGTCTTCACGACGCATGATGCCCCCGAGCTCAAGAACTGTGACGCGGTATTTTTGGCCGTGCCGCACACGGCTGCCATGGCTCAGGTGCCCGCCCTGCTTGCCGCGGGAGTCTCCTGCATTGACCTCTCGGCCGACTATCGCCTGAGCGATCCGGCCACCTTTGAGGCCTGGTATGCCGCCGAGCACACGAGCCCCGAGTTGCTCAAGACCCGCGCCTTCGGTCTGCCCGAGCTGTTCCCCCAGGATTTGGAGACCGCTGCATCCGATCATGCCGACGGCAAACCCGTGCTGGTCGCCTGCGCCGGCTGCTATCCCACCGCAACGAGCCTTGCTGCCGCTCCTGCCGTGCGTGCGGGCTGGGTGGCCGAGAACGGTCCCGTGATTGTCGATGCCATCAGCGGTGTGACGGGTGCCGGCAAGTCCTGCAACGCTCGTACGCATTTTTGCAGCGCCGACGAGAACTTGGAGGCCTACGGCGTGGGTAAGCATCGCCACACGCCCGAGATTGAGCAAATCCTTGGCCTGACCGATCGCGTCGTCTTTACCCCGCACCTGGCACCGCTCAAGCGTGGTCTGCTCTCCACGGTGACGATGCCGCTCGCGCCGCAGGCCATCGACTCCTTGGCTCTTGAGGACGTTGTCGACTATTACAAGCAGTTCTATGCCGGTCGCACCTTTGTGCGCGTGCTCGATACCGGCCAGCAGCCCAAGACGGCTTCGGTTGTCGGCACCAACGCCGCCCAGATTGGCCTCGCGCTCAACAAGCGCGCGGGCGTGCTGGTGGCGACGGGCGCCATCGACAATCTGTGCAAGGGCGCTGCGGGCCAAGCGGTCCAGTGCGCCAATATCGTCTTTGGCTTTGACGAGCGACGAGGCTTGCCCACAGTGGCGTGCCCGGTGTAGCACATTCGATTGTTAACGATTTGGTAGTCGGGCATCGAGTGGGGCGCCACTCTTAAGCTGGTCTCATGATCACGACTGGCATGGCGCACCAACCGATGTCCGTTTTTTGTTTGATATAAGGAGTCGTAGGGACGATGAACACCGACCTGTTTGATATCAAGATTCGCGCCGTCGAGGGCGGCGTTACGGCTGCGGCTGGTTTTAAGGCTGCAGGCATCCACGCTGGGTTCCGCAAGAACCCCGAGCGTCTGGATTACACGCTCGTCGTGCCCGATAAACCCTGTCCCGGTGCCGGCGTGTTTACCACCAACCGCTTTTGCGCGGCGCCCGTGCAGGTGAGCCGTGCCAACCTGGGCGGTGCGGACAAGGGCTACGGTATCATCGCCGGTGTTTCAATCAACTCCGGCAACGCGAACGCCGCCACGGGCGAGACCGGCCTTGCCTGCGCGCGCGAGACGTGCAGCATCGCATCGCAGGTCATCGGCTGCGAGCCCCAGCAGATTCTGGTTGCCTCCACGGGCGTGATTGGCCAGATTCTGCCGATCGACACGTTTGAGACCGCCATTCCTGCTGCCTACGAGGCGCTCTCCGCCCACGGTGGAGCCGATGCCGCTCGCGCCATCATGACGACCGACACGCACTCCAAGGAGTACGCCGTGTGTTACCGCAGCGAGGCCGCGGGGCACGCAGGTAATGCCTATACGGTGGGCGGTATGTGCAAAGGCTCGGGTATGATCATGCCCAACATGGCCACCATGATCGCAGTCATCACTACCGATGCCCCCGTCGAGCCGGCGGCGCTTCACGCCCTGTTACTCTCCACCGTCAAGCAGACCTTTAACAAGGTAACGGTCGATTCCGACACCTCGACCAACGACACCTGCATCATGCTTGCCTCCGGCGCCGCTGCCGCAGATGCCGAGCCTATCGTCGAGGGCTCCGATGCCTTCGACGAGTTGGTATTTGCCGTGCACGAGGTGTGCGAGAGCCTGGCGCGCAATATCGCCGCCGATGGCGAGGGCGCATCCAAGCTTGTTACGGTCAACGTTACCGGCGCCGTGAACGACGAGGAGGCCGATATCGCCGCTCGCGCCGTTGCCAACTCGCCGCTCGTTAAGACCTGCATCGCCGGCCACGACTGCAACTGGGGCCGCGTCGCCATGGCACTCGGCAAGTGCGGCGTGAAGTTTAATCAGGAAGACGTTTCCATCGACATGATGGGCATGCCTGTCTGTCGCGATGGTCTGACTGTTCCCTTTGACGAGGACGAGGCTCTACGACGTTTCGAGGCGCCCGAGATCGTGATCTCGGCCGACCTGGGCGCAGGCGACGCGGCAACGACCGTGTGGACCTGCGACCTCACGCACGAGTACATCTCCATTAACGGTGACTACCGTTCCTAGATTCTAGGCACGCTGCGCATCTTGCCGCGATTGCGGACAGCGGAGCACGGCGCGATAACGATACGAAAGACGAGGCAGATTATGAAATTCGCACGCGATTGTCGTTCGAGCGAATCCAACGAAGCAACCGCGCAGCTGCTGTTCGAAGCGCTGCCGTGGATTAAGAACCTGACCGGCAAGACGGTTGTTATCAAATATGGCGGAGCCGCCATGGTTGATGAGCAGCTGCGCCGCGACGTGATGAGCGACATCGTTTTGCTCAAGATCATCGGTATGCGCCCCGTCATCGTGCACGGCGGCGGCAAGGCTATCAACGAGGCGCTGAGCCATTACGATATTCCCGTCGAGTTTAAGAACGGCCAGCGCGTGACCACGCCGGCGACTATGGATATCGTGCGCGAGGTGCTGGGCGGCAAGGTTAACCAGGAGCTGGTTGCTGCCATCAACCACCACGGCAACCTGGCCGTGGGCGTGTCGGGCAGCGATGCTGGCACGCTCATCGCCGAGCCGCTCGACCCCGAGCTCGGTCGCGTGGGCAAAGTGACGCACGTCAACACCGACTATATCGAGCGCTTACTCGATAGCGAGTACATCCTGTCTCTTATACACA
>CABSMK010000055.1 GCA_902478825.1 uncultured Collinsella sp. | reverse complement strand
GTGCCGACGACCTCGCAATCGGGCGCTTCAACGCCGGCCGCGGCGAGCATCTTGGCGTTGCCGACGACGACATGCATGCCGTCGATGGTCGCCGTCACGCCGTGCCCCACGTCATTAGCGGAATCCGTCACGCGCTTGGGGTCGGGCTCGCCCTGGTAGGCGGCGCGCACCGACTGCGCGATAGGGTGATCGGAGAACGACTCGGCAAGGGCGGCGACTCCGAGCAACGACTGCTCGGTATAGCCGGCCTCGGGGTGCACCGCGACGACCGAGAACGTGCCGTTGGTAAGGGTGCCCGTTTTGTCGAAGACGACGGTGTCCACATCGGCGAGCGTCTCGAGGTAGTTGGAGCCCTTGATGAGGACGCCCAGCTTGGATGCGCCGCCGATGCCGCCAAAGAAGCTGAGCGGGACGCTGATCACGAGCGCGCACGGGCAGCTGACGACCAGGAAGGTCAGGCCGCGCAGGATCCAGTCGGACCAGGCACCGGTGACCAAGCCGCCGCCGAGTGCGAGCACGGCTGCCGCGCCGGTGACGGCGGGCGTGTAGACGCGGGCGAAGCGCGTGATGAAGTTCTCGGTACGCGCCTTCTTTTCGCTAGCGTTTTCCACGAGCTCCAGGACGCGCGCGACGGTGGACTCGCCAAAGGGCTTGGTGGTGCGCACGTGGATGAGACCCGTCATGTTGATGCAGCCGCTGATGATATCGTCTCCGGTTTTGGCCGGGCGGGGGACCGACTCGCCGGTAAGGGCGGCGGTATCGAGCTGCGTCTCGCCTTCGACGATGACGCCGTCGATGGGCACGCGCTCGCCGGGCTTGACCACGATGACGGTGCCGACAGCGATGTCATCGGGGAAGACCTGCTCGAGTGTGCCGTCGGCTTGCTCGATGTTTGCGTAATCGGGCGCGATGTCCATCATGGCGCTGATCGACTTGCGGCTCTTGCCCACGGCATATGCCTGGAACAGCTCGCCAACCTGATAGAACAGCATGACGGCGGCGCCTTCGGCCATGTGCGGGTCGGTGTCGGGGAAGAGCACCATGGCAAATGCGCCGATGGTCGCGACGGCCATGAGGAAGCTCTCGTCGAACGCCTTGCCGCGGCGGATGTTGTTGTATGCCTTTTGGAGCACGTCGTAGCCGGCAATTAGGAACGGCACCAGGAACAGCACGAAGCTGGCGTAGATGTTGCCGGGCTCCCCAAATGCGACAGTGAGAGCGCCGAGCTCGTCGAGGGCATAAATTACGGCAAAAATGACCAGTGCTACCAGGATGCGGTTGCGCTTATGCTCAAGGGACTCTTTCTTCTTGCGCTTCTTCTTTTTCTTCTTGGGATCGGCGGTTGCCATGATTCAATCCTCCCATTTGAATGTATGAACACTCGATCATATAATTTCGCGAGCAAAGGCCGCGGCAAGCGCGGCCTTGCAGGTTAGCGTAAACCTGGACTAGAGAATGATCTCGCAGTCCGGCTCGGCGTCGGCGGTGAACTCCACGACGCGGTCGAGGACCTCGTCGAACTCGGCGTCGTCGGCCTCGAGCGTCAACTTCTGGGTCATAAAATTGACCGAAACGGACTTGACGCCCTCAAGCTTGGCAAGTTCGTCCTGAAGCTTGCGCGCGCAGTTGGCGCAGTCGATCTCGTCGAGCTTAAACTGCTTTTTCATGGTGGGTTCCTTTCCCTGTTTTTGCGGCTTGGGTGCAGGCCGCGTTGGTACCGTGGTTGGTCGCTATTCGCAGATGTGGCTCATGCCTTGGTTGAGCATGGTGTAGACATGGTCGTCGGCAAGCGAGTAGAGGATATTGCGCCCGTCGCGCCGGAATTTAACCAGGTGCGACTGCTTGAGCGTTCGCAACTGGTGCGACACCGCGGACTGCGAGGTTTCGGTCGCTTCGGCGATGTCTGCCACGCAGAGCTCGCGGCCCATGAGGGCATAGAGGATCTTGATGCGCGTGGTGTCGCTGAAGACCTTGAACAGGTCGGCGAGGTCGTAGAGAAGCTCCTCGTCGGGAAGGTCCTCGGGCGAGCAGGTGGTCGGGATCGCGGGTTCGGTGGCCTCGATGTCGAGTTTCGTTTCATCAACGCGGATGCTCATTGCAATATCCTTTCATATGAACATGCGCTCATATAATTTACTTTCGATTATATGAGCGCATGTTCATATGTCAATACAATTTGCGTTAATTTCGATGACTGCTTGCCGCCTCTGCGATTTTCTGTGGGTTGGGAGACATCGACGCAATGCTCGCCAACATATTTCGAGATGTTCGGCTAGCATGCTAAGAAAGCCACCTTGAGAAGCATTAGAACTGTTCATATTTGTACTTTATCGTGTCAAATACCGCGAGAATCAGTTCTTCCTCTACGGGAGTTCCTGCAGAATCAGTTTTATCTAAAGTTATATTGAGCATTGCTGCAGCCAATCTGGCACATCGGTGGCCGAATAAGTCGAAAAATGTAGGTGGACATCCGCAGAGATCGCCTTTAGAAGAGCGAATTCTCAATTAGATCAATAATCGTGTCGTCTTCCGTGCAGTTTTCATCGATTTTTGCGGACATGTCGCATTCCCAAGGCCCATTGATTTCCTCAGCAAGGGCCCCGACGTGTTGCATGTCGTCGGGTTCGGGCACATCGTTGATGCTCGGGTCATCAGCTTGCGGATATTGGCTTGCAATTTCGCGCTTGGCGGCCTCTTCTTCTTTGAGTGTCTCCAGGATGCGGCGACCGTATTCGAAGTAGCGCCGCAAGACAAATTGACGAAGATTTTCTTGCAGGATGGCGAAGTTATCCGGGAGTCGACCGGGCCAGATCTTCTCGCGAATGCGAATCGCTTCCATGACCCGCCTAAAAGCGGACTGCTTGAAAAAGGAATGACGACTAACTGTGATAACGGCATATCCCATGTTTCGCAGCGTGTTTCGGCGTTCCTCGTCAATTGATTGCTGCTCGGGCTCGTCGTGGTAAAAGCCGTTGTATTCGATATCGGTCATCGAATTTTCGAGCAGCGCGTCGAGGTAGAAAACCGTCCGTCGCGTTAGGGCGGCGTATCTTTTGGGGACTGGGATCGGATAATCCGTTTTGATGGCACGTATGGCTAAGCCACCCATTGACTTGGGCATTGTCAGCATCATGACAAACGCCGTTTCGAGTGGAGAGCGACAGCCTCCGCGTACATAAGAAAGTGCCTTAAGGGCTTTATTGGATCCACGATACCCCGATGCCTTTGAAAAGAAGGCTCTGAGCTCTTCAACGCTGGTTAGGGCTGGGCGCTCGCGATATTGAGTTTCGTCGGACGTTTCAAGCGCGTAGGAGCCGCAGATTTCAAAGTAATACTCAACGAGCTCAGTAAGGTTGAGGTCGGCTGTTGCTTCTAACGCGCACAGCTTGATATCGACGATGTAGACGTTCGGCTCGAGTTCTAGGTAGCTTTCTGCACCAAACGTATAGCGCGAGCAGTGGCAGATGCAGCCCTTACGGTGCCTTTTGGCATTATTGGAAAACGTCAGCACATGGATGCTTTCAGAATCGACATTCTTTCTGTTGAGCCATGCTCGCGCCGCTTCCAGGTCGGACGTGGTCGGCGCAGACACCCTGATCTTTTCCATAGGTAAGGGATCGATCGCGTAGCTTGCGAGCGAGTTGGCTGTTTGGTATACAGCGCGTGCCGTGGTATGTGACAGAACGATTCCCATACGCGCATGATGGCATAGCAGACGCCACATACGCTCGAAACTTCGGGCAACGGTATTGGGGCGCGGCTTATCTTCTGCAAACGGTGGGCTTTTGAGCTGTCGTATCGAGGGAGCAGCTTCGGCTGGGGAGGTTTCTGCCAGCTGCGCCTTTTTTGGTGAACTTTAGTTGCGAATTCGTAGCCTCTAAGCGTTTTTGCTGACCGTCCAGATGCCTCACCAACATAATTTGAGTTATTCGGCCTTATCCTAAATGAATGGTGCGATCGCAACGTCTTATTCGAATTGATTCAGGTAGATTAATGGGGCTTGGTTGCGAAATTAAGGCGACTACAGCGCTCGATTGCGGTTCGAGGGGCCTTGACTAGTGGTTCAGCTGGCCGAACAACTCGAAAAATGTAGGTGAGCAACCTGTCGACTGTGTGAAGCACGCGTATTTGCTCGTTTTGATGAAAACTAGGGTGCAGCCATAAGGCTGCGCCCTAGTTTACTACGCGCCGGTGCGCCCAGACAGATTGCGCTGTGACTGGCAGGCGCTCCCGCAGATTGATTGGTTATTTCGCAAACAAGTTCTTGAGGTTGAACTCGGCTTGGACGGTGCGGAGCATGAGGTCGGTGTCGTCGAGGCCCAGGTGCTGCTCGTCGGCGTCGGCGGCGAGGGTGCCACGGCGGCGCGCCCAGTTCTCGAGCGCGGCGGGCGCGGACTCGCGGGGGAGCGAGCGCACGTCGGCGTCCAAGCTGCGGCAGATCTGGCGCGAATCGATGACGATAATCTTGCCGGCATGACGCGCCTCGGCGTAACCGTCCAGGTGAATCTTGAACCAGCTGTCCTCGAACGCGGCGTTATGCGCCATGTACGGGTACTTCTTCATAAGCTTGAGCAGCTGCTTCTGCAATTCTTTGTTCTCGCGGAACGGCTTTTTGCCGTCGATGTCGTCCCAGGTGATGTGGTGGATATTCGACAACGGCACATCCTCGCCGCGGTAGATGTCGGGCAGGCCGCAGTAGTGTGCCTCGGCGTCGTGCGGGACGGCGTCGCTGGTGAGCTCCATGATCTCCCAGCCCACGTTGATGATGTAGCCGCGCTCGGGTGCACGGCCGGTGGTCTCGATGTCGATACCGAGCACGGTGCCCTGGATGGGCTTGCGGGCGTAGGCCACGCCGAGCGCGTCGCGGTCGCCGCGGATCTCGCGCATGACCGACGCGGCGGTGCGCTTTTGCATCTTACCGATGGCCGCGCAGGTGTCGGCATCGGACAGGCCGCGCGAAAGCGTCGCGGGCGTCACGTTGCGCAGGCGTGCCTCGCCAATCTGGTCGCACAGGTCGCGGTTGCGGTCAGCCAGGTCGCGCACGGTGGCAAAGTCGAAGCTGGGGTCGCCCTCGGCGGTAAAGTACTCGGTTTCGAGCACCTTAAGGGCCTCCTCGCCCTTCTGGCGCTCGGACTCCATGGCGCCGTGATCGCCATAGATAAACATGGGAATAAACGGCTGGCGCTCGTATTCGAGTGCTTGTGAAACGTTCATATAACTGCTCCTTGGACGGGCCGCACCGCGCGGCTCGGGTTCATTGAGATGTGGCGAGATGATAGTTTACCATGGGCAACTATTGGCATCGCGCCTAGGACAACTACAATACCCTAGTTGACCGCTAGGACTTTTACAATGCTGCCGAAAGACACGAAAGGTTCCATCCGTCATGGATTTGCTGATTGATATTCTGCTCGACGCCGGCAAGGACACGCTCTCGCTTGTGCCGTTTTTGTTGGTGACGTATCTGGCCCTCGAGACCTTGGAGCACGTCGCGGGCGACCGCGTTAACGGGGCCATCAAGCGCGCCGGCGCCGCAGGTCCCGTGGTTGGCTCGTTGCTGGGTATGGTGCCGCAGTGCGGCTTTTCGGCCATGGCGGCAACGCTGTACGCCGGTCGCGTCGTGACCTTGGGCACGTTGGTGGCGGTGTTCCTTTCGACCTCCGACGAGATGCTGCCGCTGCTACTTGCCGAGCAGGTTCCCGTGCAGACCATGGCGATGCTTTTGGCTTCGAAGGCACTGATCGCGCTGGTCACGGGCTTTATCGTGGACGCGGCTATCCGCGGCCTTCGTCGTAACGCTCGCGCGCATGCGGCGATTCGCCGTACCGTGCTGGGGACCGCTTCCAATCCGGCTCATGTGAACTGCGCGCACGACGACCACACTGGCGGTGACATCATCGACGAGGTGGCCGAGGCGGGCGTGAGCGCCGACCACATCCACGAGCTGTGCGAGCGTGACCATTGCGGTTGTGATGAAGACGAGGACGAGCACGACCACGGACATGGCCACGATCACGGTCATGAGGGCGAGCATGAACACCATGATGGCCACGGTCACTCCCACTCCCACGAAGGGACGCCTGTCCTGTCGATCATACGCAGCGCGATTTCGCACACCGTGCAGGTCTCGGTATTCATTTTTCTGGTGACGCTGATTCTGGTCGCCGTGCTCGAGTCGTTCGGCGAGTCCGCAATCGAGCAGTTCCTGCGCGGCAACGAGACGCTTGCGGTCCTGGGCTCGGCACTCGTCGGCCTGATTCCCAACTGCTCGGCCAGCGTCGTCATCACGCAACTGTACCTGGAAGGCGCGCTGCAGCTGGCCCCGATGCTCGCCGGCACGCTCATCTCTGCAGGTGTGGGCTACCTGGTGCTGTTCCGCACCAACCGCAGCGCCCGCGAAAACGTCCTGTTCCTGATCATGATGTACGTCATCGGTGCGGGCTGGGGTCTTATCCTTTCTGCCTTCGGCCTCTAAGTGGGCCTAACAAAACGGGCTTCAAAATAGCCATGCTCGGCGCCTGCACAATGCGGCGACGCATGGCATTTTGAAGCCCGTTTTTTGTTGAGCCATGGATTTTGAGCGCTCGCACCGCCCAAAACAAAAAGGTAGATTTTCGGGCATGTCCCAAAAATCTACCTTAGTTAGCGGAGCAGCTCGGTGAGGTTGCGTTTAAAGCGGGCGCGATCTTCGCTGGTAAATGCCGCCGGTCCGCGAGTGCGTCCGCCGGCGCGGCGCACCTTCTTTTCCTCGTGGCGAATAAACAACTGCATGTCGATGGTCGCTTTGTCGTAGACGCGCCCGCGCACACCGATGGCGGCGGCATCGCGCCCGAGCACCATGCTCGCCAAGCCAATGTCCTGCGTCACGACCACGTCGCCCGCCTGCAGGCGTTCGACAATGGCAAAGTCGGCGCTGTCGGCGCCCACACTCACGTCGAGCGTCGTGACCCAAAAGCCGCGTCGCGCGTGCTCGGCATCGCGCGGGTCGTCGCGGCGAATGTGCCGTTCCAGGTTTTGCGTGCTGTTGCCGGCGATAACAACGGCGACGCCTGCCCGCCGCGCGCAGTCAATCGACTCGCGCGTGACCGGGCAGGCGTCGGCATCAATAAAGAGCGTTCGCGGCATCTAGTGCACCAGTTTGCCAAATTGAATAGCGCGAACAATCAGCGTAACGCCAAACACCAGCAGCACGGCGCCGCTAAAGATAACGAGCATCTTGGCCGACCACAGCGGATAGATAAACACGAACATGCCGGCGATGATGGAAAGTGCGCCGCTCAGGATGGCGAGGGCACGGTTGGACGAAAGCTCGGACTCCAGAATGGACATGACACCTTCGACAATCCAGCCAAAGCCGGCCACGATAACCACCATCGTGGTGAGCGTCGCGGTCGAGAAGGCCTGGTTGCGCAGGATTATGACGCCGCCCAAGATAATGAGTAGGTTGGAGATGATGCTCGTCACGCGCCAGCCGGTGGGCAGCAGCGGCTCAAAAATGGCAGTGAACAGCCTAATGGCAGCAGTGATTACAAAGTAAAAACCCAGGACAGTCGTTAAGAAGACGAGGGACTTGGCGGGTGCAAAAAGCAGTGCGATACCAGCAATGAGCGCTAAGACGCCCGTGATGGCGTAGATCCAGCGTACGGCCTTGACGGCTTTGCCCGCCATGCTTTTCTCGTCAAATCCAAACTGGCTCGATTTTTGGCCATCGTTCTTAAAGATGCCCATAATGTCTCCTTTCCGTGTGGTGCACGTCGCGTTCATTGCTCTCCGTGCGGCGTACGCCAAAAGTGCTGCAACAAGTATCGCCCAAGGGCGCCGATGCATGGGGCGGGAAGGACGAATTGCCGCCCCACATTCCCGAATTGTTACTTTTGTTCCCGCCCCAGTGAGGATTAATCAACAATTGTAGAACATTACGCCGCTGTATGTAATTGCCTAGGTTTTAGGTTAGATTCTCCTAAGAACAATTGCCCGAAATTGGGGGTCCCTATGAACGAAGCAGTTCCCGAGGCACCGTCGAGTGTCGAATCGATGGCAAAGCAAGGTTGCGAAAAGCTCGGTCTGGAAGCGTTTGATGCGCTGGTCCGTCGTGCCCGTACCTGCCGCCGTTTTGACGAGTCCATGCGCGTGCCGCGCGAGTTTTTGCTCGAGCTGGCGGAACTTGCGCACCTGGCTCCCTGTGGTGCCAATGCTCAGCGTCTTCGTTTTCATGTGGTGAGCGGTGCCGAGGACTGCGCGCGCGTGTTTGGTGAGCTTGCATGGGCCGGCGCGCTTAAGGATTGGCCGGGTCCTGCCGAGGGCGAGCGCCCGACCGGCTACATCGCGATTTTGGCCGAGCGCGCCGTTCCGGGTAAGCCCGCCGCTCCCATTACCGAGGTCGACACGGGCATTGCCGCACAGACGATGATGCTCGCCGCCCGCAGCGCCACGCCCGAGGTGGCAGCCTGCATGTTCAAGGCCTTTACGCCCAACGCGATCGATGCCATGGGGCTCGATAACGACAAGTATGAGCTCAAGCTGATCATGGCGTTTGGCGTCCCGGCCGAGACACAGGTGATCGATGCGATTGATTCCAACCCCGACGGCTCCATCAATTATTGGCGCGACGAGGCGCAGGTGCACCACGTACCCAAGCGTTCGCTCGTCGACGTGCTGGTGTAGTTGAGCGTCACCGCGGCGTGATCCGGCGGTAAACCACCACAAAGGTGCCTGTTCCCTTTGTGGTGGTACGAGGGGAGGGCATGTGGCCGATCTATATTTGGTGCGTCATGGGCAGACTGAGCTCAATGTGCAGAACATTTTGCAGGGCTGGCACGATTCGCCGCTTACGGCGCGCGGGCGCGAGCAGGCGCTGACGGCGCGTACGGCGTTTGCGGCGCGTGGCGTGGCCTTTGATCATGTGTATTCCTCGCCGTTGGGCCGGGCGCGGCATACGGCCGAGCTTATCGTTGGCGAGGGCCGTTCCATTGAGCTGGTCGATGACCTGCGTGAGTGGCATTTTGGCTCGCTGGAGGGCACATCAAATCGCGAGATGCCGCCGCGGCCCTGGGGCGATTATCCGGTGGCCTTTGGCGGCGAGTCGGAAGTGCAGCTTCAGTCGCGCATGGTCGCGGCGCTGTCCCGCATCATGGCCAGGCCGCAACACGACTGCGTGCTGGCGGTTTCCCACGGCTCAGCCTGCCAGGAGTTTCTTGAGTATGTGACTGGCGAGGGAGAACTACCCGACAACGGTGCCGTGCTTCATTTTGGCTATTGCGACGGGGCGTTTTCGCTTTTGGGTTGGTAACGAACGAAAGGACCCCTATGAATAAAGATCTGTATCTGGTCCGTCATGGACAGACGATATTCAACCTTAAGCGCATTATTCAGGGCTGGAGTGACTCGCCGCTTACGCAGTTGGGTTGCGACCAGGCGGCGCGCGCCGGCATGTTTTTACGTGCGCGCGGCATTGAGCCCGATCATGCCTACACCTCCACGCTTCATCGCACCGAGCAGACTATCGCCAGCTTGTGGCCGGGCTTGGCGTACGAGCGCCTGGACGGCCTGCGTGAGTGGTTCTTTGGCGACTTTGAGGCCGAGCGCGTGATGCTTATGCCCGAGCGCCCGTGGCGCGATTTCTATCGTCAGTTTGGCGGCGAGGGCCAGATGCAGGTGCGCGACCGCATGGTGACGACGCTGACCGAGCTTATGCAGCGTCCGGACCATACGTGCGTGCTTGCGGTAAGCCACGGATCGGCCATCAAGGAGTTCATGGACCACGTGAAGGGTGCGGCGGCCGACGAGCGCGATCGCGTGCCGGGCAACTGCGCGGTGCTGCACTTTGCGTTTGACGACGATGCCGGTACGTTTGAGCTGATTGAGATTTTTACGCAGGAGGATTACGCACGCGAGCTGGGGCTTGAACCGCTTGTGGCTACTGCAGGTCCGCAGCGGGGATAACGTGAGCGTGGCGGCACGGGTCGCCGGCATAGCTTCTCGACGCAAAAGGGGCGGAGATGCATGTACCTGCTGCATCTCCGCCCCCTGTTTGTTGAGCTGCCGATTTTTGTGCTGGACGGTCTGGTCTTGCTAGAACCGCGCGACTTGGTGCGTGAGCAGACCCGTCGGAACCTGCGGCGCGCCGCCGCTGACCTGCGCGGCGGGGAAGAGCGCAGCTACGGCAAAGTTGAACGGCTCCTTGCCGGTGTACGTTCCGGCGGCACGGGCCTCATCGGCCAGCAGCTGCGACGCCCCGGCCAGCGCGGCAGCGTAGGCGGGGTCGTCGGCCAGTGCCGGCTCTGGTACTTGGTCGAGCATGGCACGGATGGCGGCAACAGCGTCCTCGCGCTTGACCTCCCACACGCGGTGCGTAATGCCCACGGGGTCGGTGACGGCGTAGAGCGACCCCGGTACGTTTACCAACGTAGGCCACTACATCGTGCTC
>CABSMK010000054.1 GCA_902478825.1 uncultured Collinsella sp. | reverse complement strand
TCGGAGATGTGTATAAGAGACAGGTCCAGAACCTAGAGCCCAAGTATCCCCTCGATCCCAACAGCGCTGCCGACTGCGAGGCAGCCCGCATGGCCGACGTCATCAACAACCGCTGGGTACTCGACGCCACCTTCCGCGGCCACTATGCAGCCGACACCATGGAGGCTGCGACCAAGCTGGCCCATATCGCCGGCGGCGAGCTCGACGTCCGCGACGAGGACATCGCCGCGCTGACCGCCGCGCTCCCCTACAACGATTGCCTGGGCGTCAACACCTACAAGTGCCAGTTCCTGCGCGCCGCCGAGGGCGAAAACGACATCAACCACAATGGCACTGGCGACAAGGGCTCCTCGCGCTGGTTCCTCAAGGGCGTGGGCGAGTCATGCGTGCGCGAAGGCGTACCCACCACCGATTGGGACTGGATCATCTATCCCGAGGGCCTGTACGACCTGCTGCTGCGCATTAAGAACGATTACCCCAACTACAAGAAGATCTACATCACCGAGAACGGCATGGGCTATAAGGACGACTTCGAGGACGGCTTTATCGATGACGCCCCTCGCATCGACTATATGCGTCAGCATCTCGCATGGATCCTCAAGGCGATTGACGGCGGCGTAAACGTCGACGGCTACTTTGTGTGGTCGCTGCAGGATCAGTTCTCCTGGACCAACGGCTATAACAAGCGCTACGGCCTGTTCTACATCGACTTTGAGACCCAGAAGCGCTATCCCAAGGCGAGCGCGTACTGGTACAAGAACGTCGCGGAGACCGGCCTGCTCATGGCCTAACTTTTGCCGCATACCCCCTGTCGGCCGCATGCGAATCCCTCCACGGGTTCGCATGCGGCTTTTTTTGGCTCGGACTTGAGCGGGCCGTTTGTCTCAATCTGTAACATCTAGCAGGGATTTTCGGCCCTAGCTGTTATAGATTTAGACGAACGAGCAACCAGGGCTAAAAGATCTCAATCTGTAACACGTAGCCCACTTTCGACCGTCTACCTGTTACAGATCAAGACAATAAGATAGTCAAATCCGAACTTTCCAAGCAGTTATGAAGCATGGTTTCTAGTTTTCGGTATCACGAACATACTTTCGGTATCATTTAATGGTATTATGATATCGAAAGTATGTTCGTGATACCGAAAGGAGCCGCATGCGCCAGTTCGATTACACCACAGTCCCAGCGGAACTCGAAGCAACTCCAATCACCAACCTCCTCCTCTCGATACGCGAGCATAAAGGCCGACAGCTTGCTCTGAGTCAAGTCAAACCCGAACTTCTATCGTCCCTTATGGAGGAAGCTAAGATCCAAAGCACCCAATCCTCCAACGGACTTGAAGGAATTGTTACCACCCAAAAAAGACTCAAAGCGATCATGGCGTATTCCGCCAAGCCAAGCTCCCGCGCAGAGGAAGAAATCGCTGGATACCGAGATGTGCTGTCGCTTATTCACGAGCAACACGATTCCATTCCCGTAACGCCATCGGTCATTCTGCAGTTGCATCGTGACCTCATGGTACACACAGCAATCTCGTATGGGGGCCATTGGAAAGATAGCGATAACGAAATCATCTCCATCGACGATCAAGGCAATCGATTTGTGCGCTTTAGGCCGCCTTCGGCCCTAGCAACCCCCGGACTTATCGAAGAAGCCTGTCGGTCCCTCAACGACGCCTTATCTCGTCAAGTTTGCGACCCCCTCCTTATATCATTCCGCTTCATCTTCGATTTTGTCAGCATTCATCCCTTCAACGATGGCAATGGCAGGATGAGCCGGCTCCTTACAACGCTGCTACTCGAAAAGACTGGATACGACGTTGCGCGTTACATCAGCATCGAACGACTTATTGAAGACAACAAGGCGCTCTACTACAACGCCCTCGCTGCAAGCTCCACTGGATGGAATGAAAATCAAAACACCGAAGTACCCTTTATCCGTTTCATGCTCGGAACAACCCTGGCCGCCTACCGACAGCTCGAGCAGCGTACCTTAATTGAATCAAGCACTCGTCCCATGTCGAAGCAAGCGCGCATCGCTGTTCTATTTCAACAGAGACCCGGCGTCATTAAGAAATCCGACATCCGATCCAACTGCCCCGATATCAGCGAGGTTACCGTTAAACGAACCCTCGGTCAGCTTGTTAGTTGCAGCGCAATCGAAAAAACAGGAGCGGGTCGTTCGACGGGCTACATACTCAAAGACGTCCATGCTCTAGAACTATTCTTGCAATCCACAATACCCGATAGCGAGGCCGCAATAACAAAAGAGGCTCCAAAGGATAAGCTCCTTGAACGTGTAAACCACGCCGAGGATGAAAGCAAAGAGGGACTCTATGAAGACTATGATTCATTCTCAAGGGACATAAAGACGAAATACGGAGTCTAGTCATATCTCAGAATAGCCTCATCCTTGTTGCTCAAAGTTATTTGCGCGTCATTGTAAAGCGGTACCTCTGCGCCGGCAGGGGAGGGCAGAAGTATCGCCTGCCGATCCTGCTGGAGTCGGCAATCAGATAGCGCGCATCGGCCTTGCTAAAGGCGAGCTGCTGGATACGGCCCTCGTCCATGTTGGACGTAGATACGTCACCGTCCAAGATGCCGTTGGCACCGATAAACGCCGCGTCGATGCCCAGCGCACGCAGGGCATCCTCGGCCGTTGGCCCCACAAAAGCGGCAGTGCGGCGACGGTACATACCGCCCACGAGGCACAGGTCGCAGCCCTCGCGCGCCTCGAGCAGGTTAAAGACCGAAAGCGAATTGGTCACATAGATGGAAGGCAGCTTGTCGGTGACTCGGAGAGCGCCAATGCGACCTCACGACGGTTGCGCTCATTGTCTCAATTAGATACTCAACGAAATACGGCCCCGCAGCTCAATAAGCTGCGGGGCCGTACTATACACCGACGAATCAACGACGGAGTGCATCCACTATTTGGCCAGCTCCTGAACGATCCAGTCAATTGCACCTTCGGGATCGTTGGTAAGGTCGATATACTCCTTGCCCCTTGTGGTGAGCAGTTTAATTCCAAGGCGATCAGTATCGGCCTTCATAGCGTCATAGTACATGCGTGCCTGGGGCGCCAGAACAATCACGTTGTACTGATCCATCGTCTCATAGTGGCTTCCGTACGCACCGGACTGAGAAACCAAATCGATACCCTTAGCAGCGGCACCTTCGCGAAGAGCATTTGCCAAGAGAGTCGAAGTGCCGGCACCCTGGCAAAGCACAAGCACGCGGATCTGCTCCGCCTTGTCCTTTACCGCCTCGAGAGCTTTTGCGACATTTTCCTGTTCGGCAATAGCATCTGCATCCGAGTTTCCTGCAGTCTCCTTTGCAGACTCTTCCAAACAAAGCTGATGGTCATACGCCTTGCAGAACGGATAGTAAATCACAAAGTCAACGACCAACAGCACTGCCATCAATACGAGAGAACGCAGATCGAGACCCGTGGTGAGGAACGCACCAATTGGGCCGGGAAGCGCCCACGGCATGGTATACATGGGGGCGTTCATTCCAATGACGTCAATGAAAAATTTACCGATAATGGCGTTGACCATAGGAGCCACTAGGAAGGGCACGAACATATAGGGATTGAGAACAATCGGCATACCGAAGATAACGGGCTCGTTAACTCCAAAAATCACCGGGATAATCGATGCCTTGCCCATGGCTTTAAGCTGCTTGGAGCGCATAAACATGATCAGGATAATAGGAACGATGAACGTGCAGCCAGAACCGCCCAGACCGCCGATGAAGCTTGTAAAGTCCTGCGTGAGAGCAATTGACGGGTGTCCACCTGCTTGGAAAACCTCAAGATTGGTAACGGTATTGCCGTAGAGCGCAGCATTGATCGGACTCATGACAACCGAAGCACCGTGGATACCCATAAATTGGAAAAGCGCGACCGCGCCTTCGATAAGCGCCATGCCAGGATAGGTGTCGACCGCGGAGAACAGCGGCGAGATGAGAGCGGATACCAAATTGGCGAACGGCACAGCAAGCAGCTTGCGGCTCGCAAGATCGATAAAAGCGCACGCAAGGATCGAAAACCCAAATGCAAAGATATCGCGAAAACTCTGCGCAATAGAGCCAGGGACCTCTTTGGGAAGCTTGATCGTCACATTATGGCTAATGCACACCTTATAGATATTAACGGTCAAGAATGCGGCTACGAACGCAGCGAGAAAACCCTTGGTTCCCATATAGCCGGTTTCAAAAACAGATGTATCTGCTCCGCCAATCGAGACAACATCGTTCGTCACCGATAGCAAGAGCATGCCGCACATGGCACAAACCATGCACGAGGTGGGGTTGAGAGATTTACCCGAAGGCATGCGACGGTTCATCGACATGGCAAGTGAGCTCGCCGTGGTGCCGGCCACCATAATGCCAAGAAGTCCCATGGTATATGCATAGATTTTATTGAAGAAATCCAGCACCTCAGACGGAAGCGTGATGCCTACATAGGCAGGGAGCGTCGAAAGAAGAAGGAACAGGCTCGAGAACAGCACAATTGGCATATTCGAGAGAAAGCCATCCTTAATCGCCACCAGATAAATGTTCCTCGAGATTTTGTCGAAGAGGGGCTGGTGTTTTTCAAGGAATTTGACGATAGCGTCCATAACACATCCTTTCATGATTCCCGGGCACACAACGATTTATCCGGACTCAACCGTCGTCGTCCCCGTTTGTATCCACTTATGTAAGTGAATACGTTCTTGTGCGAAATGTAATATCATTTGCGCGATTTGTCATAACCAATTCTTTTTCCGCTTTGTCGATATGTCAAGAATTCAAATACTTATTCGGTGAACGGTAGTTGATTAATATAATGTTTTCCCAGCTAAAGGCTATTTTTTCCGAGCAGTACAATAAGTTTGCAACCGTTCACCGATTGGATATAACATATTGAATATATTGTTGTAACAATATTAGAGACAATGTCACAAGCCTGTCGTTCTAGTCAAAGGAAGTAACAATGCCCAAACGATTACTGAACATGTCCGCATCCGATTTTGCCGCCACGTCACCCATGGATCTAAAACAGGCAATTCTGGCTTCCGAGGGACGTACCATCATGGCGGAAAACGTACCCTCTTCCCAATTTCTCGGCGGCGTTACTAATGCAGAAATCGAACGTGCCGCAGGTGCCGACCTGCTTCTGTTTAACGCGCTCGATGTGTTCGATCCAGTTATTGCCGGTATTCCAGATGATCTCAATGAAAACCCGGTCACTTGGGTGAAGCGAGCATGCGGAAGGCCCATTGGCGTCAATCTGGAGCCAGTTGATAACGAGGCAGAGATGTCTGAATCCCGAACGGAAATCCCCATGGGTCGTCGCGTCTCTCCCAAGACCTTAGAAAAGGCTAACGAACTCGGATTTGATTTTATCTGCCTGACGGGCAACCCTGGAACCGGCGTCTCCAACGATGCAATCGCCCATTCGATTAAACTCTCCAAAGAGCATTTCAATGGCCTGGTCATAGCCGGAAAAATGCATGGAGCGGGCGTTGCGGAACCTGTCATGACGCTCGAAATTGCGCGCAAGTTTGTTGACCTCGGCGTCGATATCCTTCTCGTGCCAGCCCCCTACACCGTCCCTTGCTTCCAAGAAGCAGACCTGCGCGCCATCGTAGACTTTGTACGATCCCACAACGTAGGCAAGTCAATTGAAGAGAAGGTTCTCGTCATGGCGGCGAACGGGACGAGTCAAGACTCCTGCGACAGCGAGACCATTAAGAAAATAGGCCTTGCAGCAAAAGCAGCCGGCGCTGACCTCCAACATATCGGGGACTCCATGAACGGTATTTGCCTGCCCCAGAATATCTTCACGCTCGGACAAGCCCTTCGTGGATACAGGCATCAGATCGTCATGCTGAGCCGCTCTGTGATACGTTAAGGTTACCTTGCCCACGTTACATCCCGACTGAGGCAACCATCAGGTATAACCAACATGCAAACTGAGGCTCTAATGCTCGATACACACGAAAAACGGCCACTCTATTTACAGCTCACCGACGCGCTGCTCAAGCAGATCGTCGATGAATATCAAGCAGACGATAAACTTCCGACAGAAATGGAACTCTGCGACGAATACGCCGTAAGCAGAACAACCGTCCGACTTGCCATGAGTGAGCTGGAGCGTCGTGGAAGTATCTATCGAATCCAAGGTAAGGGATCGTTTGTTGCACCGAAACGCGTTAGCGAGCTCAATTCACTTTTAGACTTTGACTTTGCAAGCCATTGCGATGGCGTTGATCCGGATGCCATCACCAAACATTTCGGCGGCCTCACATCAGGTCGTCCAATTTCCGTAATGATGCTCCAACAATTTGGATGTCAAAGTCGCGATGAAATTCAGCGTCTTGAATTGACCTACGAACTTGAAGGCAGCTTCATAGGCGCTGATACGTTCTTCATTTCAAAGTCGCGCGTTCCGAATAACCAGTTAGATTTTCAGGCATTTAGCAGAATCATGGACGACTTGTCCAAGTCTATCCAATCTGTTAGGGAAAGCTATAGAGCACGTCTGCTTAGCGATTCCGAAGCCAGTAATTATGGTGTTGCAAAACTTCCGGTCATCGAACTGACTCATTATGCTTACGACTCCGGAGGCAAACTAATCTCAATTGTCTGCCGCACCGTCTTAACTGGGCGAATCCCTTATCAAAACTTTATTTTCAAGTCCTAATGTTCTTTTTCTTTTGTCTCGATCTGTAACACGTAGCCGAGTTTTTAAGTCCTAACCGTTACAGATCGAGATAAACAAGGTAGGCCCCGCCGAATTGTCTCAATCTGTAACATCTGGTTGGTGGTTTCACCCCTACCTGTTACAGGTTGAGACGATTTGATAGTGGAGTCCTTATTTGCGCGTCATATCGCGTAGCGCTGACACGCTGGTTTCCACAATGACAGGAGGTAAAAGTCCTCCCGCATCGCCTGTTGGCAATCCCGTAGCGCTAGCTAGCAAATGACCTGCGTGTGCTCCTCGATGGCGACACGATCCTCGGCGGCGATACCCGGCTCGCACACCACGGCGTCCAAACTGTCCAGGCGGCAGAAGGTGTAGAAGTCGCGCTTGCCAATCTTGCTGGAATCGGCGATCAGATAGCGCGAGTCGGCCTTGCTAAAGGCGAGCTGCTGGATGCGGCCCTCTTCCATGTTAGACGTAGACACGTCGCCGTCCAGAATGCCGTTTGCGCCGATAAAGGCTGCGTCGATCCCCAGTGCGCGCAAGGTGTCCTCGGCCGTGGGGCCCACAAAGGCGGCAGTGCGGCGGCGGTACACGCCGCCCACCAGGCACAGTTCGCAGTCTTCGCGCGCCTCGAGCAGGTTAAACACCGAAAGCGAATTGGTCACAATGCGCAGGCGAAACGCCGGCAGCATCGAGGCCATCTGCTCAACCGTGGTGCCCGTGCCCAAAAAGATGGTCGAGCCTTCCTCGATAAGCTCCACGGCGCGGCGCGCGATCTGCAGCTTTTCCTCGGCATGCTTGGTACGCTTTTCGCTGTGCGAATACTCGTGGCGCAACATAGCGTGGGGACGCCCCTGTGCACTGCGGGCTCCGCCGTGCACGCGCTCGATCTCGCCCAGGCTCGCAAGCTCCTCAAGGTCACGGCGGATCGTCATATCCGAGACGCCCAGCGCATCCGAAATCTCCTTGACCGAGACCGTGCCCTGCTCCTCGAGCAGCTGACGAACCTTATCCTGTCGCTCCGCTTTAATCACGATGAGTCCTCGCTGTTCCACGCTCACGTCAATTCAAACAATAACGAACAAATTGTATCAGACTCGCGCGCGTCAGAATCAACGCCCGCACAGCTCCAATCATCACTTTTTTGAGAAAAATACCCCCTGCTTTAGTGGGGTGTAGTGATAATCTCGCCTGTTCGCGCTACAGTTTGTCAGAAATACCTCGATGTTAGGAACCAAATGATCACTTCCGAGCTTTTCGGCACCGCGCCGTGCGGTACCCCCGTTCATCGTTACACCCTCAACGGGCCCGAGATCTGCGTTCGCATTATGGACTATGGCGCCACCGTGCTTGGTGTCGACGTGCCCGACATTCCCGGCAACGTGCGCGATGTGGTGCTGGGCTTCGATAAGCTCGAGGATTACTTTGACAACCCCGCCTGCTTTGGCGCGACCATCGGCCCCGTGGCAAACCGCACCGCGGGCGCCACGATCACCATCGCCGGCACGGACTGGCATATGCCCGCCAACGAGGGCGCCAACAACCTGCACAGCGATCTTGAGCACGGTCTGCATAAACGCGTGTGGGACGTTGAGCTCGACGAGGCCCATAACGCCGTGCGCATGACCACCTCGCTTGAGGATGGCGAACTGGGCCTTCCCGGCAACCGCACCTTTACGGCCGTGTTTACCGTTACACGCACCGGCGTCTTTCGCATCGAGTATGGCTGCGAGAGCGACCGCGCCACCTACGTGTCCATGACCAACCACACGTACTTTAACCTTGCCGGCCATAACGCCGGCATGGACTGCGAGCACTTCTTTGTTGCCAACGCTGCCCACTACCTGCCCATCAACGAGCAGAACATCCCCACCGGCGAGATCGCTCCGGTCGAAGGCACGCCGTTTGACTTCCGTGAGCTGCGCCCCGTCGCTCCTGGCATGGAAGCCGACGACCCGCAGATTAAGCAGGCCCGTGGCTACGATCACTGCCTGTGCATCGATGGCTATCAGTACGGCCGTAATCTGCGCCGCGCGATGCACGTCGAGGAGATGTGGACCGGTCGTGAGTTGGATTACTACACCACCGCCCCGGGCGTGCAGCTCTACACCGGCAACTGGCTGGGCGACGAGCACGCCAAGGACGATGCCAACTATGGCTGGGGCGCTGGCTTTGCCCTCGAGGCAGAGATGTACCCCGACACACCGCACCAGCCGCTGTTCCCGCAGGGCATTGTGGGCCCGGGTCACCCCTACAGCAATGTGATCGAATACCACTTTATGAGGCACTAAGCCCATAACGCAACATATCGCACAGCAGCGCCCGTCGGCACCGCCGCCGACGGGCGTTTTTCTACCTAGTCATTGGGGACGTTCTTAAATGACTAGTCGTTGGGGACAGTCTTTAACGTTTGGCGAGAAGGAGTGTCCCAATCTGCCGACACTTGGGGACGTTCCTAAAAGGCCGGCACATAAGGAACGTCCCCAAGTGCCAAGGGTGTCCCGTTTGACTAGTCATTTAAGAACGTCCCCAATGACTAGTTGGATGGGGTCGGGATTGGAGCTGGGGAGGTAACGGATTTCTAGCTCTATGCCGAGTTCTTGTAGCTCTTTGAAGGCGGCGACATCTGCGTCGTCTACGGCGACTGCTGGCGTTATGGGATGCTTGCCCTCCCCTGCCTGCATATGGCCAATGCTGATCTTGGTGATGGGCACGCCGCCCTTAACCAGTGCGAGCGCATCGGCGGGTGAGGCCACCATGACCAGAATCCATTGACGCGGTGTCGCGGTGTGAATGATGTCGATGGTCTTTTGCACTGAGAAAAACCGTGTCCAAACGCCTTCTGGTGCCGCCACCCTCATGGGTGCCCATTGGCGCGAATCCGCCGCGATCTCATCGTTGACGATTAGGACAAGGTTGGAACCCACGGCCTCGTTCCACAGCGCAACATCTTGCCCGTAAATGAAGCGGTCATCGATACGCGTGAGAAGAATCTTGGGTCGAGCCATCGCTACCCCATTCTGCTTGAGATCTGCAAGAGCAAGACATCACGTCTCCAATATTAGTGCATTTAAAGTGAGAAAAGCCGCCAGAACCCTTGCGCGGATTTGTGATGTCCCGTATCATAGACAGCCGTTGACGCCTTAGTTGCGTCACCACATGGCCGCCAGCGTAGCTCAGTTGGTAGAGCACCGCTCTCGTAAAGCGGGGGTCACCGGTTCGAGCCCGGTCGCTGGCTCCATTGCACAAGATAGCCGCCTTCGGGCGGCTTTTTTCTTGCCGATTTATCGCACAATGCCAATCCAAGCACAACGCCGCCGGCAACTCCCCTACTCAACAAAAAGCCCCGCCAGCCGCAATCCCCAAAGGAACCGCGATCAGCGGGGCCTAAGCGCGCTCCTCCAAAGGAAAACGCTCACAACACGAACAGCTCAACTGAGCAGCACGTTACTCCTCCCAGTAAGCATCTGCAAGCAGCTTAAAGCAGATCTTCTTGACCGGCTGCGCGCCATCGCCCGGGAACTCGAGCGTGGGCATGTGAGGCTCGCCGGCAACAAACAGCGCGAACTTGTCGTCGGCAAGATCGCCGGCGATCGAAGCGTCGGAATCGACCAGATCGTAGTCGTCCTTCTCGTCAAACTCCTGAACCAGCGTCAGGCTGCCCGTGGCAACCTTAAAGGCCTCGCGGCCCTCGACGTCGATCTGCAGGTCGTGATAGCGCTGATGCGTCTCGTAGTGGGCCTCGGCCTCGGGACGCGTCGTGGGGGCCATGACGTTCGCAAAGACCTTGTCGCCTGTCTCTTATACACATCTCCGAGCCCACGAGA
>CABSMK010000053.1 GCA_902478825.1 uncultured Collinsella sp. | reverse complement strand
GACGAAACGAGCGCCGTGACGCAAGCAGAGGGCCCGGGAATAACTTCTACGGGCACATCGGCCTCACGTGCCGCCTCGACCAGCGCCTGGCCGGGATCGGACACGCTCGGCATGCCGGCGTCCGAGGCAAAGGCGAGGGTCTCCCCCGCCAGCAGACGGTCGACTAGGCCGGCGGCGCGGCTGGCGATCACATTCTCGTCGCAACGGACAAGCGGCTTGGAAATGCCCAGGTGCATCAGCAGCTTTGACGTCACACGCGTGTCTTCGCAGCAGATGGCATCGGCGGCGGCAAACGCCTCGCCAACGCGCGGGGACAGGTCGCCCAGGTTGCCGATGGGCGTGCCGACCACATAGAGTTTGCCCGTATGGGCGCTGTTTTGCGTCATATCAACCTATTCAATCATGCCGCGCTCGAGCGTACCGAGCGCCGCGCGGGCGTCCCATGCTGCAATGCGCTTCTCGGTCTTCCACGTTTGGAAGAACCAACCGGCAGCCGGCGCAAACGAAGCCAGTTGGTTGGCGATAAACACGCGCTCGTAGGCATTGCGGCCCTCGGGCGTAACCGACGAGTTGGCAAAGATCGCCGCGCCCGACCATTCGCCCACCAGCACGGGGAACCCAGTCGAAATCGCTTCTTTGAGCTCGCGCTTGTTGCGCGAAATCGCCGTCGTCAGCCCGCGGGGGCTCGTGATATCGAGCGCATATTCGTCGCGGTAATGGTACAGGTGAAGGTCCATGTAGACGTTCTTGTACTTGGCGCCGCGCATAAAATGCTTCCACTCGCTGGGATGCCCCGACGACGAGAAGACGACGATCTTATCCTCGGGCATATATGAACGGACGAGCTCATAGGCATCGCGATAGAAGTTGCGCAGGTAGTGCGCCGGAATGCCATCCGTCATGGTGAAGAGGCTCTTGCGGACACTCATCTGCGGCGTATCCAGCAGCTCAATGCCCAGCAGGCTCTCGGCCTCGCCGTAGCGATCGGCCAGGCGCTCGAGCACGTCGAGCGCGACATGACGACCGTTGGTGGACGAATGCCACTCGGCAACAGCCTCTGGCGTGGCGGGCGAATCATTGGAATCGCCCTGGCCACCGGGCACAGTTGCTAGATCAAGCAGCACGCGGATGTCATACTTGGCAGCCCACTCAATCGCACGGTCAATGTAGTCGACAACCGAGATGTAGGACGCATCGGACTCCTGCGAGCCAAAGGCATACCAGGGCACCGGCAGACGCACGGCATTGAGACCGATCTGCGCCATGCGACGGAAATCGTCCTCACTCACAAACGTCTCGTAATGACGGCGCATGCACTCGTTATAGGCGGCGGTGCCCATGGCCTCCTGCAGCTCGGCCGCGTTGGATGCACCGGTCGCCGCGTATAGCGACGGGGTCACCCAAGGCTCGGGAATAAACCAGCCAGAGAGATTAACGCCGAGTATCCTCTCCATCACTGCCCCCTTCGGATCGTGCAGGCCGAACCTGCATCGTATTGCATAGGAAAAGTATCGTTTTGAGTATACCCGCGTGTGCGGACAGGCGACCGAACGGTCTGCAAAGTGACGCGAAAGTGGGAGGAATGTCTGGGAGCAGACGGGCTCGGGATGGTGCGACGAGGTGTACATATGCGCCGGAAGTAGACGGCCGGAAAGCGCATCCCGTTTTTCGCAAAAGACTGGGATGTATTTTCCGTTCGAGGCCTCAACCGGAAAATGCATCCCGTTCTGAGCGCGGGATCTGGGACGCAGTTTCCGCCAAAAGCCGAAAAAGGAAAGCACGTCCCATTCTGACGCCGGATTCCGAGTCGTGCTTTCCCAAGCGGCCTCAAAGCGGAAAACGCATCCCACTCTGAAGCCAAATTCCGGGACGCAATTTCCGCAGAGCCCTCGGTAAAAGAAAAGGACCCCTTGCAGAGGTCCTAGTCAATTCAAGGTGGCGGGGAAGGGAATCGAACCCCTGACACGAGGATTTTCAGTCCTCTGCTCTACCAACTGAGCTACCCAGCCATTTGAGGTGTGCCTTGTTTCAAGGCTTGATTAGTATAACCAAGGACGCGTTCCGGTCAACCGAGAATTTTAAAAAAGTTTTTGAGCACAGCCTCGGTTCTATAAATCGGCACGTCAGAGGCATCAGCCGGCAGCAAGAAGTTTTTCACTCAGAGCCGCACGGGCAAACTCACTTGGCGTCATCCCCTCGGCAGCCGCCCGTCGACGAATGGCCTCCTTCATTCCCAGAGGAATCTTGACCGACAGCGTTGCCGTCCCCTCACCTGAGAGCGGGGGCCGTCCATGCACGATCCCACCAACGGTGTGTTCGCCATCCGGAAACTCTCCGCGCTCGTACGACTCGCACCACGCGTCAATCATTTCATCCGTTACAACCTGACCATTAGCGGCCGTATACGTCTTGCCCATCATCGACCCCTTTGCCGAGCCTGTTCAATCTCCTGCCAAAATTTCTTCTGGACTGGAGACAAGGCATGAATGATAAGCCACCCACGGACAAGCTCCACCGCGACAAGCTCCACGCTTCGTCCGTCTGAGAGCCATCCAATTGCAAGCCATCTCGGCGGCTCGTCCTTCGACTCGCGACGAATGCACTCAGTAACCGCAAGCCAAGCGCTAAGCACCTGCTTTTCCGTCAGGTGCTTTTTAGCGTTGGGATGGATCTCAACATCCATGCATCTTCTCCTCCATCTTACCCAATTTCGTATGACAAAAGTCCACTGTCGCCAATTCTTAAGCCGGCACGCGTTGGAGAGCAGGAGTCGAAACAATGATTGAAGGACGCTCTAGTACGGCCCAGGCGCCGAGGCAAGAGCACATGTGCCAAGGACGGACGTTTTCGTAGCGCGCGAGGATATTGCCGTCGCGATCGATGAAGGCGATGTCGATGGGATAGGCCATAAAACACGTATGGACCGAAGAGCAGCGTGGAAACGCCATGACGAGCGGCAGGCCGTTGGCGGCAACCGGACGCCGTCCCAGCATGCCGCGCAGGCGCACGACAAACGACTCCGCCACCACAAACTCGGCCGGCGTCCAACCCAGCCTGTTGAGTGCCCGCGCGTAAGCGATGTAGGACGAGACCGCGGTCACATGACCACCCCCGGACGCCATGGATCGACCGTCACCGCGCGCTCGTGCGACAACGTTGTCGGCGCCCCCAGCGAAACGCCAGCGATGCTGAGAGAAGTCGGCCACGGCTCATAGTGCATGGTGCAGGTGTAGGTCCTAAACGTACCGGATAGGGAGAGCAGGCCACCATCTGATGCCTTCGCGCCTTGCTCGCTCGACACTTCGATCTGCAAGTCATAGCCTTCCATGGCATTCAGAATTTGAGTCTGGACCGTCACCGAGGCATCGGCAGAGTTCTCGTCACCCTCCCCGCCCGGTGCCACAGCGTGCGCCAACACGATGTCGGGCACCACGCGGTCGAAGCGCGCGACAGCGCTGGCAAAGACCATGACGTTGTACACGATGAGTGCCAGCACCAGCAAAACGGGCGTAACCACTGCCATCTCAACCGTCGCTTGGGCGCGCTCCTCGCGCAGACGCATGCGGATACTCATTACGACCCACCGCCCAGAGCGCCAACCAGCGTGGCGACATCGACGGTGAGCGGGATGGAGCCGCCGCCGGGCAGAGGAATCTCCGCAAGTGTGAACACCGTGCCGCTAATGGTGCGTTCGACTTGATATTCCAACGCCTCGCAAAGCGCCTTGGGATCGGTCACGCCCAACGGAATACTTCGCAGTTTGTCTTGCGCTTGAGAGAGACCCGCAATGTCAGACCCCGGACTCTTAATGACATTGGCGGAATCGGTCAGCACCGGCTTTCGCAGGCGCAAGTCGCACGGTTCCAAACCCAGCGCCGCCACGGACGCCGAAACGGTATCGCCGAGCCACGATGCGATGGAGCCCAACGCGCCGCTGCCCCCTCCTAGGCCTTTAATCATCTCGTCCATAAGTTCGTCGGCCGAACCTTGGATATCACCGTATCCTACGAGCAGCCGTCCCCAAACATCCATGACGCCGTCGAGCACGCCGGCAACGCCGCCCGAGCGTTCCTTCAATGTCGAGAAAAATCGCGAAAGCACGTTGTTTTGCGCCGTCGCCTCATCGGGCGCCAACACCGCGGCAGAGATAGCACCGCGATCGCCAAGCCTGACTGCCGTGTTAAACGAAGAGTTGAGCTCATCGGGGCTCGAGATGGCACCCGAAACCGCAAAGGCGACCACGCCGTTGCGGCCAGGTGGGGCGATACGCGGGCGCTCGCCGGAAAGCTCCTTGATGGCCTGGTCAAACGCATTGCCCGCACGGTCGGCCTCATCCTCGGTCTGACGCTCGAGCTCGAGCTCTTTGTTGCGGCATTCGACGTAGTCTTCCAGGGCCTCTTTGAACTTATCGAAGTGGTACTCGAAGCCCCTTTCGACAGAAGTCGTTGCAATCGCAACGTACCCTAAAGACGACACACCGAAATGGCATTCGCTACACGTTTCTTGACCGTCAAAATCTGCGACGGATGCCAGCCAACCTGGCTTTCCTTTTTTGTAATTTGGACAGTCAGTCCCATAATGCAAATAGGTAACTTTATCTACTTCACTCGTGGGCCAACACGCATCGGTATAGAGTTCAGTCGCCCGCGCCTCATCTGGATTTCGCGGAAGGAAAGGGATGTGAGCGGAAACTTTGCCGTCCTTTTCAGTTATATATGCCCGCTCGACTTCTTCGCCCGCATAAGCGAAGAACACCTTTCGTGCAGCAGAATCTGCCTGTTTTTCCGGACCCTCGCCAAGCGGTTTCTCATTTGCCAGGCGCTGGCGATAGTAGGCCTTCGCGCGATCGAGCGCCACTTGCGGTTCCCACGTAACGCTCGAAGCGTAATGCGGATTTTGAGCACCAGAGAGATCCGTTAGACTTTTCACACGCTCCCACATGCAAGAACAGCTGCTGACCGAGCCCTTGTCAGACCCGCCACAATCCGCCAGCCAAGCGCGCTCTTTAGCCTTCGCCGTGTCCTCAGAAGCCTTCCGCAGCTCCTCGGCCGCACGCTCTAAATCATCTGATGTGTCTTTAATGGTATCGGTCGAGATCTCTGACCCTTTGAGCGCAGCGAAGTCCGACTCGGATGTCCTGGGCACGGCAAGCGCCGTACCGGTATAGGCCACACTATCGGTATCCTGCGCCGACACCGCCTGCGTGGCACGCGCGGCAATCAGATACGGCAAAGCCGTCTCGATTTTCTGTAAGCCTTCCGATGCGCTTTTGGCAAACTTGTTACGCGTTTTAATGATCTCGATCCCGGTGTCGATCATATTGCCGGCAACTGGTTCGGCACCCGGGATGAGGATGGCGACCAGGCCCGTCCCGATCGTGGCAAACCCCGCTAGCCCCAGACTCAAGATGCTCGCATCAACCACCGTGGCAGCCGTGTGATAGGACGACACTACGTTGGCACCCGCCAGCGCGCCGCTATCGGCCGCCACCTGGGTATCCCCGGCACGCGACATGCTCCATATCGCCGCGGTCGACGAAAACAACAACGTGAGCACCACTAGGATGACCACGGCAGAAGAAAGCGTGGTATAGGCGCTGTCTTCGATAAACAGGTCAACACCGGCGCGGCCCATAAAGCCGCCTCGCTTGCGATGGCAGCTCGGACGGCGCGTCAAAACGCATCTAGACCAGAAACGCTTAATCCCATGCAGCAATCCACGAATCATAATCTCCCTCCAGCCATTCGGGACGCGATTGATACGAGACATCGACCTTGAGCTCAACGTAGCCGCCCTCGGCGGTACAACCCATAGCCTGCGCAAACGCACCGATCACAGGTAACGGCTTGACCTCGCCGGAAACGGACACGGACGAGACGCCACCCGCACCGGCCCGGCCAAGCTCGATATCCCACGACAACGGCCCGCCGGCATGAAAGATCGAAACGTTGGGCACTGCGGCAAGCCGGCGGCGGGTGAACTCCTTAAGATCGTCGTCCTCCGCCGTCGTCGTGGTCATGAGCCGCGCGGTCTCGGCGGCGGCAGACTCCATGACCGCGCGCGTATAGAGCAGGCACACCGGTTGCAGTGCGAGAAGGATGAGCGTCAGAAACGTCGGCAGCAAAAAAGCAACCTCGACCGTAGACTGCGCCCGGTCCTCGCGCGCGATATCAATACAACGCGATGTCCTTAGCGCCCGCAGCGGCGTCGATAACCGACGTCGAGGCAACGCCATGAGATGCCGCCCGCTCAACCAGCGCCGCCAAGCGCCCATCGGTGCCAGCACGCCAAAGCCCCGCGATCGCCAGCACGATCGATAACAGCGCCACTGTAACGATGGCGTATTCCACAGTCGCTTGGGCAACCTCTTCACGCAGAACGCCATGCATTTCACGATCCCTTCTTTGAGCTTATTGTTTGCGGGACCAGACGCACGGCGCGCAGACGACACGACGCATCGCCAGCATCCGCGGCAACCGTCACCATATCGACCCAGCCGCGCCCATCGCGCACGATGGCGCCCCATACGTTGCCCTTAATATCGAGATAGCCGCTCAGGGCGAGCTGGGCCGTTGGCACCTCGCGGTAGGCGCGTAACATATCCGCCGCTGCCTCGGTCATCGGTCGGTCCTCGGACCATGCAAGCCGGACCGCAATCGCGTTGTCCTCAGGCGAATCCGTCGCAGTGCCAGACCGCTTGTCGAGCGTCCGCAGAAAGGTTTGCGCCGTGACAGCGACATCCGAATCGTCCGCATCTCGCATCTCATCTTTTTGAGACGCCACCGCCGAATCTGAGCCCGAATCGAAGGCGGCCCCAGGACGCTGCTGCCGCGCGGCGTTAAGCCCCCAAAGCACCGCCGCTATCGCCACGGTCAGGCAAGCAAACACCAGCAGCACCCCGATGGGGCGCTCGCCCTCTATAGGCTGTTGATGCCCTCGCTGATAGCGTTCCATAGATCTTGGACCTTGCCCTTAAATGCGACGATGGCGATAATCGCGATCACCACGAGCACGCCGACCAAGATGGCATACTCGGTGGTACCCTGTGCACTCTCCTCCCGCAGTAGCTCCTTGGCGCGCTGATGAACATGTGCCGCCCGGCAAAACGCCCAGCCCTGGACCTTGCCAGCAGCGTCAGTCATCGTGTTCATGTATTCCTCCCTACATCATCCCGCCTGCTCCCAGCAGCGGGCCCAATATGGACAGAAGCAACGCCGGCAAGATGAGCGTGCCGGTGGGAATCAGCAGCTTGACGGGCGCACGCTCAATCTCGCGCTCGACCGCGGCGCGATGAGCCGCACGGATCTCGCGACTTTGAGCGGCCAGCGTCTCGGCAAGTGGGGCACCCAGGGCGAGTGCCTGCCCCACCGTAATGGCAAAGGTCTCGAGCGCTCGCACGTCCAGGTCGCGCGCGGCGGCCAACAACTCGTCCTCACGCGTGCCCACGCCCACCTGCCACGCCATACAGGCCCGCTCAAGGCGAAGAGCCAGCACTGACCGGCGGTTGGCGCAGAAAATCTCAAGCGCCGCATCAAACGAAAGACCGGCCGAAAGACCCAAGCGCACAACATCGATCATCTCGGACACTTCGCCGAGCGACACTCGCGCCGGGCCGCCCGCTCCAACCGCGCCCTTCACTCGCGCGGTCAGGGCATCGACCACCGAGCGACCCGCGGCAGCGACCAGCACCGCCTCGCGCTTGCAGGCCCCTGCGATCTTGCGTGCATCCGCCCGATCCAAACCCGTCGCGACAAATACACTCAGGGCGCACAGGCAAGCCGCAACTGCAACCGGGGCGCTCATAGCTCCACCCGCATAATGCGCCTGATAACCACCAGAGCAACGGCGTTGAGGGCAAGACCCAGCACCACAGCGCCCGCGCCGGCAGGCGTCGCAAGACCGCGACGAAAATCTGCCGAAAGCAGCGCCAACACCGCGCACATGCCCGCCGGCATCGCCGCGACCATGTGTGCCGACATACGCGCCTGTGACGTCTTAACATCCAGGCGGCGCTTGAGCTCAATGCGCTCCCCTACCATGCTCGACGCCTCGGACAGCAAGTCGGCAAGCGGAGCGCCGGTGCGCTGTGACACCTTAAGCGCCAAGGTCACAAGCGAAAGACCGGGGGCGTCGATGCGCACGAGCAAGTCATCGAGCGCATCGGTCGCCGAGATGCCGCAATCGATCGCCGCCGCCACCCGCAAAAACTCGGTATGCACCGGTTCTTGCGCATGAGCGCCCACAAAGCGCATGCCCTGGGCCAGCGAATGTCCCGAGGCAAGCGACATGGAAAGTGCGGTAAACGCCTCGGGCATGGCCTCTTCTGTATCGTGTTGCTCGCGCCGGCTCTCAAAGCCATCCCGAGCGGCGCCAACGGCAAACGGAGCAACAAGTCCCAAGGCAAATCCGAGGGGCGATAACGACACCATCGTTAGCAATACGCAGCAGACACCGCTCGATAGCAGCAGAAACGCCAAACGCCCCGAAGCATCCTCGATCGCGAGGCCAAGGCGACGCGCCGGAGCCAGCGATGCCCACGAACGGGCGATCTTTTTCAGCAGATCGTTTTCCACCAGCTCACGCGGCAGCTTCTCTGCCACCGTCTCGAGCGCCTGACGCGCCAGCTCCGCCGGCGGTACCTGCGGCACACGAGGTTCCGCCCCGCACGCCGTCGCAACAGAAAACCCTGCCAAACCCCCTACGACGAGGGGCACAGCGACCTCCATTCGTCCACCTCCTCTTGTGTGAGCGTCCCCGACCGCAGGCCTTCTGCGATAAACGGCGGCTCGCGGTCAAGCTTCCAGGTGCGCTCGGCGGCATCGAAAGTCACATAGCGCTCGAGCTCTACGCCGCCCGACGCGGCGCGACGCACCCCCGAATACGAGGAGACGAAGCGCTTGCCATCGGCGTGGCGCTCAGACATCACGATGCCGTCGAGCGCCATGGCAATCTGCTCCTCGATGAGCTCGCTCGGCAGATCGATGCCATAACGTGCAAGCAACGTCAGACGCACCACGGTCTCCTGTTCTGAACCCGCATGAAGTGTCGTGAGCGACCCGTCGTGGCCCGTGTTCATGGCCTGCAACATGTCGCAGCACTCGGCACCGCGCACCTCGCCCACCACGATGCGGTCGGGGCGCATGCGCAGAGCATTGGTCACCAGGTCGCGGATCGTCACCGCGCCCTCGCCCTCAATTGAAGCCTCGCGCGCCTCTAGACGCACCACGTGCGGATGATGCGCAAACTTGAGCTCGGCAGAGTCCTCGATCGTCACGATGCGCTCGCCGGTGGAAATCTCACATGACAACGCGTTGAGCAGGGTGGTCTTACCAGATCCCGTGCCTCCCGCAACCGCCAGGTCCTGTCGCAGCGACACCGCGCACGACAACAGCTGCGCATACCAAAGCGGCAGCGACCCCAGCCCCACAAGCTCGTCCAGCGAGCAGATGCGGTCCGAGAACTTTCGGATGGTGAGAATCGGTCCGTCAATCGCCACAGGCGGAATCACCGCGTTGACGCGATAGCCCGTTTTGAGGCGGGCGTTGACGATGGGGCTGCGCTCGTCGATACGGCGGCCAAGTGGCGAGATGATGCGGTCGATAAGCACACGAATCTGCTCATCATCCTCAAACGCATGCTCGATGGGGTGCAAGACGCCGCCGCGTTCAAAGAAGGCCGAGCGGCAGCCGTTGATCATGATCTCGGTAACGGTATCGTCCTCGATGAGCGGCTGCAACGGCCCCAAGCCCACCACGTCATCCAAAATCTCGTCGATGATGGTCTCGCGCTCGGGCGTCGCGAGATCGGTCGGCTCCTCAACATTGAGCGCCGCCTCCACCGCAGGACGCAATTCCGAGCGGGCAAGTGCCGGGTCGACATAGGCGCTGATACGCGCCACTTCGTCGTAACCCATGCGGTCCATCACGGCGCGCTTGGTGCGTCGTTTCACCGCGCGGCGACGCCCCGCATCTACAGGCGCTGCCGCCGCTGCAGCGCCGGCAGCCTTAATCCTCGTTTGCAGGCTCATCGCTGATCACCCTCGCGCGACCAGGGAAGGCGGATACGCGGGCGTTCGGTACGCGTTGCACGGTCGGCGACTATATCGCTCCAAGGGCCGACGGCGCACCCCAGTTCCACGAGCATCTCGCGCGTGGCCTCGCGCACGCTGGTCGCGAAAGCGCTCGTCTGACCCACTGCCTCGTCAGCGCGCCCAAACGCCATGAGCGCGGCGAGATCCTGCCCGCCATCGGCGATACGAATCTTGGAGCTCAACGCACAGGCAATCTCAAAGCGCATGGCGACGTCCTCGTCTGCCCCGCGCGCACCGAACCGGTTGAACACGGCGCTCATGCGCGTGCGCGGCACACCTACTCGACTTGCCAGCTCAATGACGCGCGACGCCGATGTCGCGGACGACACCGCCGCATCACCAACGACCAGGCAACGGTCGCTCGCCGCCACCGCAGCCGCCACGGCATCGCCCCAAAAGACCGAGGTATCGATAAAGACCACGTCGGATTCGCGACGCAGGACATCGAGCAGTAGCTCTGTCTCTTATACACATCTGACGCTGCCGACGAATA
>CABSMK010000052.1 GCA_902478825.1 uncultured Collinsella sp. | reverse complement strand
CGTTTCAAGGCACCTTGCTCGCTCTGGCGGGTTTGCAGCGTCGACCGGTTACGCGGTTTGGTAAAACCGCGTAACTAAATAAGCTTGAAGCCCTTGCGCTTACCCACAGAAAGGGTGTCGCCCAGCTTGAGGGCGCTGGGATCGATGTTATAGCTCTTGGGAGCCACGGCCTTGCCGTTGATTTTGACGCCGCCGCCGTCGATATCGCGACGAGCCTGGCCGGCGCTCGCCGAAAGACCCAAGTCCTTGAGCAGGCCGGCGAGGTAGATCTGGCCCTCGTCGTTAACAGTCAGCTCAACGTGCTTCTCGGGGAAGTCGGCGAGCTGGCCCTCCTTGAATACGCGGTCGAACTCGGCCTGAGCCTCGTCGCCGGCACCGGCGCCGTGGTAGGTGTCGCACAGGTCGCGACCCAGAGCGCGCTTGAGCTCATAGGGATCGGCAGAGCCGTCGGCCAGGGCGGCGTCGATCTTGTCGACCTCGGCCGGGGTGAGCGAGCTGGCCAGACGATAGTACTTGCCGATCATCTCGTCGGGGATGGACATGGTCTTGCCGAACATGTCCTTGGGCGCGTCGGTCAGGCCGATGTAGTTGCCGTATGACTTGGACATCTTGCGCACGCCGTCGGTACCCTCGAGCAGCGGCATGGTGAGCGCGATCTGCGGCTCCATGCCCATCTTCTCCATGAGCTCACGGCCAGCGAGCAGGTTGAAGAGCTGATCGGTGCCGCCCATCTCGACGTCGGCCTTGATCTGCACGGAGTCGAAAGCCTGCATCACGGGATACAGGAACTCATGCAGGGCGATCGGCGTCTGAGACTGGTAGCGCTTGGTAAAGTCGTCGCGCTCGAGGATGCGGGCGACGGTGAACTTGGAGCACACCTGCAGCAGACCGGCCAGATCCATCGAAAGGATCCAGTCACCGTTGTGCACGATGGTGGTCTTCTCGGGATCCAGGATCTTCATGGCCTGGCTCACGTAGGTCTCGGCATTGGCCTCGATCTGCTCCTGCGAAAGCTGCGGACGGGTGGAATTCTTGCCCGAAGGGTCGCCAATCAACGCGGTACCGTTGCCGATGATGAGGGTGACGTTGTGGCCCAGGTCCTGGAACTGACGCATCTTACGCAGCGGCACGGCGTGGCCCAGGTGCAGGTCGGGGCTGGTGGGGTCGACGCCGAGCTTGATGTTGAGGGGCTCGCCCTTCTCAAGCTTCTTGCGAAGGTCGGCCTCGGGAACGATCTGCGCGGCGCCCGAGGTGATGATACGCATTTGCTCGTCAACAGACAGCATTGGGTATCCTCCTTTTGCTATAGCACCCTCGCCGAAAACGGCGGTGCTGGAAGTCCATAAACTCTCTTATGATAACAAACTGACGCGACGCGGCACCTACGACAGGAAAATCCTCGTCCTGCCGCATGCGTCAATGGCAACTGGCAGACGTGTACCGTCACGCTCGACCAGATAGCGTGCCTGCCGACGACGCAAGCAGTCGCGGCAACGGACCTGTCCCGTCGCATCGGTGGCGCAGACGCCCTCGGCGGTCAGCAGGCAGTGCTCGCACACCATAAGCTCGGGACGGTCGGCGTCGACCGGACCCAAGACGCCGGGTTCAGCAGCCAGTTCGGCAATACGCTCCGCATCATTGCCGAGCAACTCGGCCGGCAAGTACACCCGCCCCGCACCGAATCCGCGCAGCCAGGTAAGCGTGGCCCGATTCGCGCAGAACACCGGCGCCGCCACGTCAAACGTCACGCCCAGCTCGCGAGCGATCGCCACCTGCCCCAGGTTGCGGCAGACGATGCGCCCGGCACGCTGCATCAGTGAGCGGGTCCAGTCAGCGTCACCCGTGCGGCACACCTCGTCAAGCACCACAACGGCGTCGGACAAATCGAGTTCTCCGCGCGGGTCGGCATCCATCAGCTGCCAAGCAAAAACCATGCGAGTGGGAACCGCGCACTCCACCAACTCCGTCGACGCACCGCCATCCACCGCAACGCCCTCAAAGGGCAGCACCTCAACGGCACGCGCAACGGGCGCAATCGCATCCGCCTCGGCCCGCATGCGCTCCAACACTGCCTCCGTCTGATCCAACACGCCGGCACTGCGAATCAGGTACACCTCGCAGCCCGTGTCCACCTTACGCTTGCAATGCACGACGACGCGCTTCCCCGCTGCGGCATCCGCCGGGCAGGGCACCTGCGGCCAGCGCTTGGGCACATCGGGACGCGCGTCGACACCCGGATAAAACCGGATCTCGAGCATGTCACCCGCCGCCACGGCGGCGTCGAGCTCAACGGTCACCTCTTCGTGGCCCACAGCGACCAAGCGCCCCACGCGCACGCCCTGGTTAATCGCACGCTCAAAGCTCATCAGCTCGGCACCCGAACGCCCTCGCAGGTACGCATCGGTAAACCCACGGTTAAACGACCTTTCCAGCTCGCGCTCAAGCTCTTCCACGGCACCGGGATCCCACGCGCCGTCGCACAGCATATCGAGTGCCCGGCGCCACACCCGCACCACGTTGAATACGTAATCGGGGTTCTTCATGCGCCCCTCGATCTTGAGCGACGCCACGCCGACATCTACAAGCTCGGGCAGATGCGCAATACCCAGATAGTCGCGCGGGCACAGCAGGCGATCTCCCTCGACGGCGACAACGCTCTGTCCAGCCTCGTCCACCAGGTCGTACGCCAGGCGGCACGGCTGCGTGCAGTCGCCGCGCATCGCCGAGCGCCCACGCCGCAGGGCCGAGAACTCGCACGCCCCCGAATAGCCGATGCAAATCGCACCGTGGCAGAATACCTCGATGGGCACGCCCGTGGCACATAGCGCCGCAATCTCGTCGACCGTCAGCTCGCGCGCCGTCGTCACACGCTCGACCCCCAGCTCATCGGCGGCAAGCCGCACGGCGCCTTCGCTATGAACGCCCGCCTGCGTAGACAGGTGAATCTCGATCCCGGGAATCGCCGCGCTCATCGCGCAGGCCAACCCGGCATCGGCCACAATCAGAGCATCGGCGCCCAGCTCCAGTGCATGAGCTCCCAGCGCCACCGCATCGGACAGCTCATCGTCAAACACGAACACGTTGAGCGTCACGTACACGCGCACGCCATGGGCATGCGCCACGGCGCAGCCGCGCGCAAACTCGTCATCCGTAAAGCCATGCGCGCTCACGCGGGCGTTAAAGCCGCCCAACCCCGCATAGATGGCATCGGCACCCGCGGCGATGGCCGCAAGCATCTGGTCGAGTCCGCCCGCCGGCGCCAGCAGCTCGGGCAGCACCGCACCGGCAGCATTCAATCCAGTCTCGTATTGTCCGCTCGGCCCCATCGCCCGAATCGCCATCGACAAACTCCTTACCAAGGTATGCATTCACTCTGAAAAATGCCGTCTTCCAGCATACACGAGGCCTCGCGCGCCCCGTTTGGTTTATCGTGTAATAACTTATGTCCATCCTGCCCAGACGGCACATCCACCGTTCGGCACGACATACCTGGAGGTCAATATATGGGTCCTCGCCAACGACAGGGACGCAGCCGTTCAAAGACGCATGCCCTGCCCATAATCCTGCTCTCGTTTTTGGGCTTTCTGCTTATCGCGGGCGTGGCATTTGGCATCGGCATGGTCGGCAACGTCAACCGCTGGCTGTCCGATCTGCCCGACTACACCGACGCCAACGCGTATCTGGTGAGCGAGCCCACCGAGATCGTCGACTGCAACGGCAACAAGATCGCGAGCTTCTACACGCAAAACCGCAAGTCCATCACCAAGGACGAGGTCTCCCCCTACGTGCTGCAGGGCACCGTTGACGTCGAGGACGAGCGCTTCTACGAGCACGGCGGTATCGACCTGTGGGGTATCGCGCGTGCTGCGGTGGCAACCCTCGGCGGCGGGCACGAAGGCGCCTCGACTATCACCCAGCAGCTGGTGCGCAACACCATCCTGCAGGAGGAGCAGTTCGACTCGACCATCGAGCGTAAGGTGCGCGAGGCCTACATCGCCGTAAAGATGGAGGATATGTACTCCAAAGACGAGATCCTCATGATGTACCTCAACACCATCTATTACGGCCACGGCGCCTACGGCATCGAGGCCGCAGCCGAAACCTATCTGTCCAAGAGCGCCGCCGACCTCACCCTGAGCGAGGCCGCGCTGCTCATCGGCCTTCCCAACTCGCCCTCGCAGTACGACCCCACGGTCAACCCCGACCTGGCGCTGTCCCGTCGCAACAAGGTCCTTGACAACATGTTGCGCCTGGGCCACATCACGCAGGAGGAGCACGATGCCGCACAGGCCGAGCCCATCGCCCTCAACGTGACCGAGATTTCGGGCAGCGGCGTCGACGTATACTCGCAGCCCTACTTTGTCGCCTATGTTAAGCAGCTGCTGGAGCAGGAGTTCTCGACCGACGTGCTCTTTAAGGGCGGCCTGACCGTCAAGACCACCATCGACCCCACGATGCAGCAGGTGGCAGAGAATGCCGTCCGCGAGCAGCTCGACACACTCTCACTCGACGGCCTGGACATGGGCATGGTCGTCGTCGACCCCAAGACCGGCTACATCAAGTGCATGGTGGGCGGCTACGACTACAACGCCGACGAGAACCACGTAAACCATGCCACGGCCAAGCGTCCCGTCGGCTCCACCTTCAAGGCCTTTACACTGGCAACTGCCATCCAAAACGGCATGAACCCCAACGTCACCCTCAACTGCAACTCGCCGCTCAAGGCCAAGGGCACCACGACCGAGGTCCAAAACTACGCCAACCATAGCTATGGCAACATCACGCTTAAGCAGGCGACGGCATACTCCTCCAACACCGGCTACATCCAGGTGGCGGAAGCCGTCGGCAACAGCAAGATCATCTCGCTCGTCAAAAAGCTCGGCATCGATCCCGCCAAGGACAACATCGAGGACGTTCCCGTCATGACCCTCGGCACTGGCTCGATCTCGCCGCTCGAGATGGCCGCCGCCTACGCGACGTTTGCCAACGGCGGCTACTATCGCCAGCCGATCGCCATCACCGAGATTGACTCTCGTACCGGTTCGGTGCTGTACCAGCACACCGACAATCCCTCACAGGTGCTTACCGAGGGCGAGGCCGCCGCGGTCACCGATGTTCTGTCCGGCGTCATGCAGGGCGGCGGCACGGGTGCTGCCGGTGCCCTGAGCGTCAACCAGCCCTATGCCGGCAAGACGGGCACCACCGACAACACCACCAACCTGTGGTTCTGCGGCTATACCCCGCAGCTGGCGTGCGCCCTGTGGACCGGCTATTCCGCGGGCGAGATCCCCATCCAAAAATACGGCACGGACCTGCTGGGCGACAGCACCAACCTGCCTGTCTTTAAGCGATTTATGAACACCGTTCTGACCGGTACCGAGCGCGAGGAGTTTGCGACCGGAACGGCGCCCACCTACAAGAACAACAGCGTCTGGAAGTTCTACGGCACCAACAACGCCAAGAAGACGGAAAACGACGACAAGGACAAGGACGAGAACGAGGACGAAGACGAAACCACCACGACGACTACCACAACCACCACGACCACCGAGACCACGGGCGGCGACGCCGCCGGCGGCACCGGTACGACCGGTGGCTCAACAGGCGGCTCCACTGGTGGTTCGACCGGCGGCGATGGCGGCACGCCTACGCCTACGCCCACTCCCGACCCCTCGCCCACGCCTGACGATACGGTCGGCTAGAAATCATCCAGCCATATGCAACAAGGCCCCCGAGCAGCTTATTAAACTGCTCGGGGGCCTTTTAGTTTGAAGCGACCTGGTGGGCGGTCTTTATACCGGCAAACAAAAAGGGGGTACCGACCAACGTCGATACCCCTTACAAGCCACGATGTCAGCGCGCACAGAGCCGAGCGCACGACCCGCACGCCTACTTGCGAGAATTGCTCAGCTTATTGATCAGCGCCTCGAGACGCTCGCCGTCCTCGGCCGTCTGGGCAATGACCAAAATCGTATCGTTGCCGGCAAGCGAGCCAAGCACATCGGGCAACTCTGCCGCATCAACGGCGGCGGCGATGCCGGAAGCCGTGCCAGGCTGAGCCTTGATCATAACCAGATTATCGGTACGCAGAACGCCCGTAACGAGCTCGGAAACCATACGCTGCAGGTGCAGGTCCTCTGCCAGAACATAGATGCCCTCAGGGAGCTTACGCAGCCCCATATCGGCAATATCGCGAGAGACAGTCGCCTGCGTGCAATCAAAGCCCATAGCACGGAGCTCATCGACCAGCACGCGCTGCGTGCGGACGTCCTTATTGCGCACAATATCTCTAATGGCATCCTGGCGCCCATTGCGTTTTTTAGCCATACAAACCCTCTCTCCAAAAGATGGCGGAGACAATCAATCAGTGATTGAATAGTTTAACGCTATTTGAAGGCTTTTGTGTATAAGAACGCATTTCGAAACAATTCTATGCAAGTTTGTTTCGTAATGAGCCGTTTAGGCGGTTTTTGCGCCCGTCCGGTTAAGAAAAGCTGCCAGATGCGTACACATCACGCAGCGCGCGGGCTTGGCGCTGGCAATCGGCCCAAACAACAGACCCAGTCCCCGATGGTTGTCCTTGAGCGCGGCGACCATCTGACGGGTTCGAGGCGCATCGAGCATATCACGCATGCGGGCGGAACGCTCGATTGACGACAACCCATGCGGGCTCAGGCACAAATTCTCGATGCAGGCGACCAGTCCGGCAAAGTAGAACTTTTGGCTTGCCAGCTTGAGCCGACCACCGCTATCTGCTTCCGAGAGTGAGTCCGCAAGCTCGTCGAGTGCTCGGATGTCATCGGATACCTTGGCATACATGGTGGGATCAAAGGCATCTGTAAGCTTAGGTGCCGCGGCGTGGAAACAAGCGTCGCCGCAGCCGGAGACGCACTGCGCCCGCGAGAGCGCGCACGCCATAAACCCAACTGTGCGAAACACCTTGTCGCACAAAAGGCATGCCTCAAACAGCGAGCGGCTGTACATCACGCCAGAGGTCTGAGCGACTAGGCCGCCTAAAATCAACTGGGACAGCCCGCTCACCATCGAAGACTTGTCTTCAATGACAATAGGGGCAACATTCAAGACGCGCGAATGGCGCTCTCGATGTGCATCATAGCGGTCGAGCGACACCGTGGGGAACACTATGTCTGCCGCAGTATCGCACGCGATATCGACCATCTTGGAAAGGGACTGCGGAGCTAACCACTCATCGGCGTTCATAGCGATGATTTGAGAGCCACGCGAGGCAGCAAAACCGGCACGAAGACAAGCACCGCGCTTCGCGTCCTCGACGTCAATCAAATCAATATGGATGTCCCTGTCGGCAGCAACTTGAAGCGAATGGCGCACACCGGGCGCAGCATCGCGGCAGACAACAACAATCTGCAAATCGTAGAGGTCTTGGTTCTGGATACTCTCGAGCGCACGCATCGCATAGCTGGGCGAACCTTCTACCACAAGGATCACCGAAAGTCGCGGATGCGAGCCACGTCGAACCAAGTTATCCATCCTCTCGACAGCAATGAATCAAACCGTGGTTCATGGTACACCCCGGCAATAAAAGCAGTGAGACACCGGTTGTATTGCACGCCAAGAACAGATGTTGAACACGCGCAGCCCACAGATGACGGGTGTCGACGCACGACGCGTCGAGCCCTCCCCTAGTCGAGCACGACGAGCTCGGCGGGATCGTAATCCACGCCCATAAACGTAAGGCCGCAGGCAGGAGCCGTGGGGCCCGCAGCGGTACGGTCGCAAGCATCGATGACCTCACGCATCCACTCGGGTTCACGGCGATGCATGCCAATCTCGACAAGCGTGCCCACGATCGTACGGACCATCGAATGCAGGAACGCATTGCCCTCGATGGTAAACGTCAGGATGTCCTCGCCAAACGCAATCTCATGGCCAAACTCGGCACGCATCACGCAGCGATGCGTGGGCTTGCCAACGGCCGAGGCAACCTTGCAAAAGCTTTTAAAGTCCTGTTCGCCCAGCAGCGCGGGGCAGGCAGCAGACATAGCCTCAACATCCAAGGGATAGCGATGCCACCACACGGCACCGCGGGACAGCACGGGGCGCGCATCTCGATCGGCAATACGGTACGTATACGTACGGGAACGCGCGTCAAAACGTGCAGAAAAGCCTTTACGGGCCCTGTAGACCTCGTTTATGGCGATATCTTTGGGCAGCAGGGCATCCATAGCCCGCAGCCACCTACGGCGCGTACACGCGAGCTCAGCGTCCGTTACGGGCACACTAATGTACTGCGCCACCGCATGCACGCCGGCATCGGTGCGCCCTGCGCACGTCAGGTCGATCGGACGGCGCAGGAGCGTCTCGATAGCGCGGCGCAGCTCGCCCGCAACCGTCGTCTGGCCAGGCTGCTCGGCAAAGCCGCTATAGGACGAGCCATCGTAGGCCACGCGGAAAACGAGCGTGGCGTCGAGCTCGGGAATCGAATTGAAATCAGACGGCGCGGTCATGGGCGCTCCCAACAAACAGGCAATGGCATTTCGACAAAAAAGAGGGGTACGCGAACGTACCCCTCGAATATAGCCTATGCAGACGGATTGTCTACTCAGCGGTCTCCTCAGCAGGAGCCTCCTCGGCAGCCTCGACCTTCTTGGGAGCAGCGGCCTTCTTGGGGGCCGGAGCAGCCTTCTTGGCCTTAGGCGTGCAAGGCTCGGTGACGAGCTCCATGATAACGATGGGGGCATTGTCGCCCTTACGGTTACCGAGCTTCATGATGCGGGTGTAACCGCCGTTGCGGTCCTGCCACATACCCTGGGCAGCCTTGTCGAAGATCTCGGCAACGAGCTGCTTATCGCCGAGCTTGGCGATAGCCAGACGACGAGAGTGCAGGTCGCCCTTCTTGGCCCAAGTGATGATCGGATCGACGACCGAACGCAGCGCCTTAGCGCGGGTCTCGGTGGTCTTGATGCGGTCGTTCTCGAAGAGGGCCTTAGCAAGGCTCTTCTTCATGGCCTTGGTGTGGCTCGCATCGGTGCCGAGCTTCAGGCCCTTCTTAACGTTGTGACGCATGGTCTAGTTTCTCCTCAAATATGCGAAGCATTAAGCCTTCAGGCTCAGGCCCATGGACTCAAGCTTGTCCTTCACTTCCTCGATCGACTTAACACCGAAGTTACGGATGTTGAGCAGATCGTTCTCCGAGAACTCAACGAGCTGACGGACCGAGTGAATGCTGGCGCGCTTAAGGCAGTTGTAGGAACGGACGGAAAGGTCCAGATCCTCGATCTGCTTGTCCAGCTCGGCGTTGTCGTTGGTGACCTCGGGAGCGAAGATCGAAGCCTCCTCCTCGACCTCGGGGGTCTCGGCAAGGTTCATAAAGGCGGCCATATGCTGGTTGATGATATTGGCAGCCTGGACCACGGCGTCGCGCGGGGCGATGGAGCCGTTGGTCTCGATCTCGAGGACAAGGCGGTCGTAGTCGGTGTGCTGACCGACACGGCAAGCCTCAACGAGCTTGGCGCAACGGGAAACCGGCGAGTACAGCGAGTCGACGTGGATCACACCGATGGGATCGTTGTCGCGCTTGTTGGCCTCGCCAGAAACATAGCCGCGGCCATAGCCGATGCGCATGCTCATGGTGAGATGGCCGCCCTCGGTGAGCGTAGCAATGTGCTGCTCGGGGTTGACCAGCTCAAACTCGGACGGAATAAAGAAGTCCGCACCGGTGACCTCGCAGGGGCCGTCAACCGAGATGGTGGCGGTCGCCTCGTCGGTCGTGCCGAGAGCCCTGAAGACAAGACCCTTGACATTCAGGACGATGTCGGTGACATCCTCGACCATGTTAGGGATGGTCATGAACTCGTGCTGCGCACCATCGATCTGAATAGCCTCGACGGCGGCACCCTCGAGCGAGGACAGAAGAACGCGACGAAGGGAGTTACCCAGCGTATCGCCGTAACCACGCTCGAGCGGCTCGACGGAGACACGAGCAGAGGTCTCGTTGATCTCTTCGACCTGAACCTGAGGCCTAATGAATTCTGACATGTATTACCTCCAGCCTCAGCAGCCCGGATGGACTACTTAGAGTAGAGCTCGACGATGAGCTGCTCGTTGATATCACCGCTGATCTGCTCACGCGTCGGCAGAGCGAGCACGTTACCAGACAGCTTCTCGATATCGACCTCGAGCCAGCCAGGGACCTCAAAGCGCTCGGAGGAAATCAGGGCCTCCTTGATGGGGAGGAGGTCACGGAACTTCTCGCCGACAGCGACGACGTCGCCGGCCTTGACGCGGTAGGACGGGATGTCCACGCGCTTGCCGTTCACGGTGAAGTGACCGTGACGGACGGACTGACGAGCCTCTTTGCGGGTGCGGGCGAAGCCAAGACGGAAGACGACGTTGTCGAGGCGAGACTCAAGAATGATCATGAGGTTCTCACCGGTGACGCCGTTCATCTTACGGGCCTTGTTGAAGTAGCCGTGGAACTGCTTCTCCAGAACGCCATAGATGAACTTGACCTTCTGCTTCTCGCGCAGCTGCATGCCGTACTCAGATTCCTTGCGACGGCGCTTGGGCTGACGGATAGATTCCTTCTTGCTGCTGTAACCGAGCTCAGCGGGATCGATCCCGAGCTGACGGCAGCGCTTAAGAACAGGAGTCCTGTCGATTGCCATATTGATACGATCCTTTCAGTTACACGCGGCGACGCTTCTTGGGGCGGCAGCCGTTGTGCGGAATGGGGGTCTTGTCCTGGATGCTCGAGACCTCGAGGCCAGCAGCCTGGAGGGAGCGGATGGCGGTCTCACGACCGGAGCCGGGGCCCTTGACGAAGACGGAAACCTT
>CABSMK010000051.1 GCA_902478825.1 uncultured Collinsella sp. | reverse complement strand
ACCTCACCAAGGAGAAGGCTGCTCGCGTGGAGGAGCTGGTCGCCCAGTGCGAGCAGGACTGCGACGACGACGCCGAGTCCATCATCACCGGCGAGCGTTACGGCGTGATCGCCCACATCATTGACGAGTGCCTCACCAAGGCTCCGGCCAAGATGAGCACTTCCGAGAAGATCGACCGCGTGGTCACCAACCGTATCCTGGGCCTGCCGATCTTTGTGGTCATCATGTTCTGCGTGTACTACATCGCCGTTTCCACCCTGGGCGGCACGGTGACCGACTTCACCAACGACCAGCTCTTCGGTACCGACGGTTGGTATGTGCTCGGTCAGGGCCGCGATGCCTATGACGCGGCTGTCGAGGCTGCGGGCGACAATGCCGACTCGGTCGACCCGGCACAGTACGGCCCCTATGTCCCGGGTATCACCACCGTGGTGCACGACGCCCTTGTGGCGGGTGGCACCGAGGACGGTGGCCTGGTCGATTCGCTGGTCTGCGACGGCATCGTCGGCGGTATTGGCGCCATCATGGGCTTCGTCCCGCAGATGTTCCTGCTCTTTGTGATGCTGTCCTTCCTGGAGGACTGTGGCTACATGGCCCGCGTCGCCTTTATCATGGACCGCGTGTTCCGCCGGTTTGGCCTGTCCGGTAAGTCCTTCATCCCCATGCTCGTGTCCTCGGGCTGCGGCGTCCCCGGCGTCATGGCCACCAAGACCATCGAGAACGAGAAGGACCGCCGCATGACGGTCATGACCACCACGTTCATTCCCTGTGGCGCCAAGCTGCCGATTATTGCCCTGCTCATGGGCTCCATCATCGGCGATTCTTCCACCACCGCCGCGTGGATCAGCCCGCTCTTCTACTTCCTGGGCGTCTTTGCCGTCATCGCCTCGGGCCTCATGCTCAAGAAGACCAAACTCTTCGCCGGCCGCCCGACGCCGTTCGTTATGGAGCTTCCCGCCTACCACTTCCCGGCGATCCGCTCTTGGGCACTGCACGTGTGGGAGCGCTGCTGGGCCTTTATCAAGAAGGCCGGCACGATCATCTTCGCGTCCACCGTCGTCGTTTGGTTCCTCTCCAACTTTGGTAGCTATAACGGTTCCTTTGGCTTCCTGCCTGCGATGGACGGCATCCCCGAGGAGTTCACGGACTACTCTGTGCTCGCCATGCTGGGCAACCTGGTTGCCTGGATCTTCGCCCCGCTCGGCTTTAGCACCTGGCAGGCAACCGCGCTGACCGTCTCTGGCCTTGTCGCCAAGGAGAACGTCGTCGCCACCGCCGGTTCGCTGCTGTCCGTCGCCGACGCGGGCGAGACCGACCCGAGCCTGTGGACCGCGTTTGCCGGCATGTTCCCCACCATGGGCGCCTGCGTTGCCTTCGGCGCCTTCAACCTGCTGTGCGCTCCGTGCTTTGCCGCCATTGGCACCATCCGCAACCAGATGGACTCCGGCAAGTGGACCGCGATCGCTATCGGCTACGAGTGCGCCTTTGCTTGGGTGATCGCCCTGTTCATCAACCAGTTCTACAACCTGCTTGTCCTTGGCCAGTTTGGTATTTGGACGGTTGTGGCCATTGTGCTGCTGGTCGCGATGCTCTTCCAGATTTTCCGTCCCATGCCTAAGTTTGCTTGGACGGACGAGGACGAGACCAACACCGATTCCGCCGCAGTTTCCGCTTAAGTCCGAATAAGGATCAACCCCTTTCCACGAGCCCGGGTGTCCCAGCGACACTCGGGCTTTTTGGTGGGGGAGATGTGGCGTTTCCGCCGATAAAACCGACCAAAATAAACCTGTCCCTTTTTGGTAGGTGGAGAATGGAGTAAAGTAAGTGGTGGTTAACTAGAGGAGGCTTGCTATGGCACCTATCGATATTGTTGTACTGGCTGTTATCGGTATTGCGTTTGTTGCGGTATGCGTGCGCATTTACCGCAAGGGCACCTGCGCCGACTGCGCTCAGGGTGGCGTTTGCACGGGGCATTGCTCCAACAAAAAGACGTGCGCCGCACTTAAGGGCGTGGACAAAATCGTCGAAGACTTGGGCCGCGGTATTCATTAGCCGACCGGCGTTTGGGCATGTTTGACTGCGAATGCGGCAGTTGCTGATACGATAAGTACGTTAGCAACTGCCGCCGAGCGGCTCAAACGAAAGGAAGCCTGTATGGAGTCCTCTGCCTATCCGATGCTCTTTAGCCCGATCAAGGTCGGTACGACCGAGGTCAAGAACCGCGTCTTTATGCCGCCGGTGTCCACCAACCTGGCCGATCATGGCTATGTGACCGACGACTTGGTCGATCATTACCGTGCCCGCGCCAAGGGCGGCGTGGGCCTCATCATCACCGAGGTCGTGACGGTCGAGCCCACCTATACCTATCTGCCGGGTGACATGTGCTGCTACGACGACACGTTTATCCCCGGCTGGGAAAAGCTCGCCGCGGCCGTCCACGAGTATGGCTGCAAGATCATGCCGCAGCTCTTCCACCCCGCCTACATGGCCTTTAACATTCCGGGCACGCCGCGTCTGATCGCTCCGTCCTTTGTGGGCCCGTCCTATGCCCGCGAAGCGCCGCGCCCCATCACGGTCGATGAGATTCACGAGCTTACGCATCAGTTTGGCGACGCGGCCGTGCGTATGCAGAAGGCCGGCGTCGATGGCGTCGAGGTCCATGCGGCACACGCCCACGGTATGCTCGGCGGCTTTTTGACTCCGCTCTACAACAAGCGTACCGACGAGTACGGCGGCTCGCTCGACGCCCGTATGCGCTTCTTGCTCGAGGTCATCGCCGAGATTCGCGAGCGCTGCGGCAAGGACTTTATCATCGACGTCCGTATCTCGGGCGATGAGTACACCGATGGCGGCTTGACCCTCAACGACATGATCTACGTCTCGCGTCGCCTGGAGAAGGCCGGCGTCGACATGATTCACGTGTCGGGCGGCACCACCATCAAGCGCGGCTCTGCGATTCCCGCCGCCGGCACGCAGCAGGCCTCGCACGCCGCTTGCTCGCGTGAGATCAAAAAGCACGTCAACATTCCCGTCGCCACCGTTGGACGCATCAACGAGGCCTGGATTGCCGAGGAGCTGATCGAGGACGGTGCCGCCGACATCTGCATGATGGGCCGCGCCAATCTGTGCGATGCCGAGTTCTGCAACAAGGCTGCTGCCGGCAACGCCGACGACATCCGTCCCTGCATTGGCTGCCTGCGCTGCCTGAACGGCATCATGTTTGGCAAGCGCATCTCCTGCACCGTTAACCCGGACGTGGAGCGCGACGAGGCCGGCTACGAGCCTGCCGCCGAGGCCAAGAACGTACTGGTTGTGGGTGCCGGTCCCGCGGGCATGGAGGCAGCCTACATTGCCGCCAAGCGCGGCCACAACGTGGTGCTCGTGGACAAGCAGGACGAGCCGGGTGGCGAGATGCGCATCGCAGCCGTTCCGCCGGCAAAGCAGGAACTCACCCGCGTGATCAAGTACCAGTATCGTCGTCTTGCTGAGGCGGGCGTGAAGTGCGTATTTGGCACCGAGCTTACTGCCGAGGACATTCAGCGTGACTACGCCGGCTACGAGGTTGTCCTGGCTTATGGCGCCGAGCCCATCGCTCCGGCCTTCATGCAGGGCTTTAAGCAGGTTATGACGGCTGACGACCTGCTGGGTGGCAAGGCTTTCCCGGGCAAGAAGATCGTCATCGTGGGCGGCGGCACCGTTGGCTGCGAGACGGCCGATTACCTGGCCCCGTTGGTCAATGACCTCTCGCCGGCCAATCGCGATGTCACCGTCATCGAGATGACCAAGACGCTCGCCGCCAACGAGGGTGGTGCCGGTCGCGCGGTGCTCATCACGCGCATGCTCTCCAAGGGCGTCCACGTGCTGACCGAGGCCAAGGTGACCGAGATTACCGAGGACACTATCAGCTACGAGAAGGACGGTGAGGTCCACACCATCGCCGATGCCGATACGCTGGTGCTTGCCATGGGCTATCGTCCCAATACCAAGCTGGCCGACGACTTGGCTGCAGCCGGTGTTGCCACCCACGTGCTGGGCGATGCCAACAAGTGCGGCAACATCCGCGATGCCATCGGCGATGGCTACAAGGTTGCCTGCGAGCTCTAGTCAACCCCTTTGCACCAATCGATTGCAAAAAGCGGCGGCTGCCCTGTGTGTTGGGCAGCCGCCGCCTGCGTTTTGCCAAAGAAAGATTATTGTCGGGCCCTAAATGCCTTTTGTTTCTGCTCCCCCCGCAATCATGTTGCGGTTATACACCAGGTGCAGATACATCGCATCGTGAGCGGCGGTGGGATTGCGCGAGGCGATGGCGTCGGCCACATCGCGGTGCGTGCGGATAGTTTCCTCGACGAGCTTTTTGCCGGTCACGTCGATAAAGAGGGGGACGGATGCCTTGAGCACGCCCATCAGGCGGGGAACGACGAGGTTTCCGCCATCCCAGGGTGGCTTCATGGAGTAGCGCCCGTATGCATCGAATTTTTCCTCTCATAGATGTGTGGCACAAAGGCCGCGAGTTCATACGAGCTCGGGGCCTTTTTCGTTTGGATTGCGGACGTATTGCCGGACGAAAACCGTTTACGTCTGGCATTAACCGTACGAAAGCGATATTTACGTCTCAAATCAAGACGCAAATAAGACGAAAAGCGTTTGCGTCTGGTTCTAAACCGCACGCAAGCGGTTTTCGTCTTGCAGAGCGCTGGCCGTCTTTATAGCTCGGCCTTCAGTTCGGCTTTGTGATCGTTGAGATACTCACGCATGTAGGGGATGGCGAACGACACTTTGCCGTACGAAGGAGCCTCGATAATCGATTCTCTTAACAGGCGGCTGCGGACGGAGCTCACCTGTTGAGGCGTTTTGTTTAGGGCATCGGCAACCATGCTGGTCGAGCTCGTCTGCCCCAAAGACGCCATGCTCAGCAGATAAGCGATGCACGTGGGCGGAATGCGCTGCAGCGCGGGCTCAATCACCATGGCGCAGAAGCGTTCGCGTGCCGTTGCAATGCCGCGCTCGGCTTCTTCTTCTCCAATAATCGCTGTATGCGCGCGTCTCGCCAACTGCCATGCGTAGTATCCAACGAGTTGGATCATGAAAGGATAGCCTTGCGTTGCCTCGGCAAGTTGGCCGGCAATACCTGGTTGCAACTCCACGCCAGACGCTTCAATGGTTTCCTCGAGGGAATACAACACTTCGGTTACTGCCACAGCCTTCAGGTCAAAGGGGAGGGCGCGGCGCAAAAACGCAAGTGTCTTTCCGTTGATGATGCTTTCAATCATCGAAGGCAGACCCGCAAAAACAAAGGCGATATCAAGGTCTTCGCCGATAACCTGCTGAATCGCAATGGAGAGCGTTCGGACCTCATCGAGCTCTGCGTCTTGAACCTCGTCGAGAGTGATGAGCAGGCCATTTCCATTCTTGGATATTGTCTGTCTCATGGCGTCGCGTAGCGATGGGCCGATTCGTTCAATATCTATGCTGCCGATGGATATGCCAGCTACGGTGGGCTCAAATCTGGCGTGCTTGGCCTGGAATTTGGGCTGCAGCTGTTCGAGAATGCGCTGGCAAAGTCCCTCGGTTGCGACCTCTTTTATGACCGTCCAGCCACGGCTTTGCGCCAAACGTGAGCACTCGTCAAGGAGGACCGTCTTGCCCGTTCCACGGACGCCGGCTATGCGCATTAGGCGCCCCGGGGCACCAGGCCCGTTGACGAGGCCCTCATTGAATTCTTCGAGCACATCTTCGCGGCCGATAATCGTGGGAGGTGTTTTACCTGCTGTGGGCTTAAAAGGGTTTGTTTGCATGTGAGCCACCTTTGCTCAAGATATAGCAAGATATAGCAAAGTATAGCAAGATATAGCAAAGTATAGTGAGATATAGCAAAGTAAGCGCTACTCGCGGGTTTTGCGGTGGTGCTATTTTCCAAATGCCGCGCGGATAAAGCGCTGGGCGAACAGCTTGTTGGCAACTCACGAGGGCTCGGGGTGCCAATTTGGGGTGCAGTAGTGCTGCGCCACGAAAAGGGCCTATCTACTACGTTTAAGCCGCAGGGGTCAACCATAGCCGCCATTTAGGCAAAATGGCAAGCCGACTACCTGCGGTTTTGTTTTTGCACTTTTCAGCATGGTCTGGGCTCTCCGCGTTAACGTAGTAGATGGGCCCCTTTTGTGGCAAGGGGCCGACTTGCGGCTCAGGGTAGCCAAAAAAGCCCCGTCCCAAAAAGACTGTTGGAAGTTGCGGTGGAATAGTTCCTGTTTTTGCTGCTGAAGGCTTTGAGCAGGAACTATTCCACCGCAACTTATGAGGGGGCGGGGGATGCGATAGTATTACGTGGTGATATTCGACAAACCGTGGGCTTCATCCGAGGGCTTTATGGAACAACACCAGCATTATCAGAGCCTGCAAGATCAGGCATACAACGCATTGCGCTCCAAGATCATCTATGCCGAGCTCAGGCCCGGCACGCGCCTTTCGGCGATTGGTCTGGAAAAGGAGACGGGAATCGGGCGCACGCCCATTCGCGAGTCCTTTGTGCGCCTGCGTGAGCAGGAGCTGGTGGAAACGCGTCCCAAAAGCGGCACCTATGTCTCGAAAATCAGCATGGAGCGTGCCGAGAATGCCTGTTTCTTGCGCGAGAAACTCGAGAGAAGCGTGCTTATTAAATGCTGTTCGGCCGCCTCGCCCGAGCAAAAGCATCGGCTTGAGCAGATTCTTGCCGAGTCCGAGTCGCTCGACCATAGCGAAACGCGTCGCTTTTTCGATCTGGACAACCTGTTCCATGAGACGTGTTTTGTGATTGCCGGTCGCCACATGCTGTGGGATTGGATGAAGAGCATCAACACGCATTTTGAGCGATACAACTGGTTGCGTATGGTGTCGCAGGACCTGGATTGGGAGCCGATTCGTCGGCAGCATCGCCGGATTCTCGAGGCCATTAAGAGGGGCGATACCGACGCGGCGAGCTATCTGGCAGAGACGCACTTGCACCTGATGCCCGAAGAGCAGGGTCCGGTTATTGCCTTGCATCCCGACTATTTTGAGCTGCCTAAAGACTCATCTATCTAGCCCATCACCGCATCTGCTCGAGACGCAAAAACGATGCTGCTCACCTACAGCGTTTTGCAAGCGAGATTTTTAAAAAAATGCCTAAAATGGCTCAGACTGCCGACAATTGGGAAACGGGGTGCGCTATGGCGCAGATGAGAATCAAGGACATTGCCGCCGAGGCGGGCGTGAGTCCGGCCACGGTCTCGCGCTATCTCAACAACCGCCCCGGGCAGATGACCGAGGAAACCCGTGCTCGCATCGCGGCGGTTATAGAGCGTACCGGCTATCGCCCACGTGCCGCTGCGCGCAATCTGCGCAGCTCGCGCACCAATCTCATTGGCGTGATCTTGGCCGACATCGCCAACCCGTTCTCGAGCGCCATGCTCGAAGGACTTTCCGCCAGTGCCGCCGCGCGCGGCTGCTCGCTTATGACGGCCATTAGCGGCAACGATCCCGCAAAGGAAGCGGAGTCGCTCACCAGACTTATCGATGCCGGCGTGGACGGCCTGGTCGTCAACACCTGCGGAGGCAATGACGGGGCGATCGCCGCGGCAGCGGGACGTCTGCCCGTTGTGCTGCTCGACCGCGACGTTGCCGACGGCGGTGTCGATCTGGTGACATCTAACAACCGTGAGCTGGTCGCCGGCTTGGTAGACGCCTTGGCCGCCGCTGGCAGTGAGCGCCTGTGCCTGCTCACCGAGGCGAGCGACGGCAGCCCCGTCCGTCGCGAGCGCGCCGAGGCCTTTGCCGACGAGCTTTCGCGACGCGGCCTTGCGGGCGAGGTCGTCACCTTGGCCGATGGCGGTGCCACGGGCGTTGGCTGCTTGGACGAGACCATCCGCGGCTATGCGGGCAAAAGACTCGGCCTTATCGCTGTCAACGGTCTGGTCTTCCTGCGCCTGACCGAGGCGCTGGCGCAGCTTGGTCCCTCGCTGCCGGCGGGGCTCAAGATCGCGACGTTTGACGACTACCCCTGGAACCATGTGCTCTTTGGCGGTGTGACCACGGCAGCGCAAGACACCATCACCATTGCCGAGCGCGTAGTCGAGCGCCTGTCCGAGCGCATCGACGTCGTTACCACTACGGTGGGCGATGCCGCAAAGCTGGCGCCCAAACGCATCGAGATCCCCGGTCACATCGAACACCGCGCCTCGACCTCGCGCTAGTCTGTGTGATAATATATAGACAGTGTCATACAGGAGGTATCCATGGTTGCGTCTGTGCTGAGTGTGCGAGTGGACTCGTCAATTAAAGACTCATTTGCCGAGCTGTGCGAAGAGCTTGGCATGACTTCGTCTGTTGCGGTCAATATGTTTATGAGACAGATGCTGCGCGAGCGTTCGCTGCCGTTTGTTCCTTCACTTGGTAAAAGCTCTGCGAGCGAAAGCGCCGCGACGGGCATTTTGGATACTGCCCAGATTGAGTCCGCCGTCCGCGAGGCAGCCAGCTCGATTCCCGCCATCAAGACCGTGATCCTTTTTGGTTCGTATGCCCGGGGCGAGGCACATGCCGATAGTGATATTGACTTGCGTCTCGAAGTCGATCGTGAACAGGGCTTTGGTCTTTTTGCGCTGTCGGCGTTTGGCGAGGCGGTGCGCAAAGAAACCGGGAGGCAGGTTGATCTCGTCTCGAGCGACCATCTTGATGACGATCTTGCCGCGGTAATCGAGCGCGAAGGAGTGATCCTTTATGATCGCGCGTAAGTCAGACGGTCTCCGCGCTCAAGAGGTTTTGGAGGCCATCTCCGAAACGAACGAGCGCATCAAGGCTTTTGATATCACCGAGGACCAGTTTCTGCATGCGGATGACGTGCGGACGAGGGCGTTGGCGGACTCCCTTTTGATGTGTGCGCTTAGGGTAACGGAAGAAGCGGGCAAGTTGTCGGAACGCTCGCAGCGGCTTCATCCCGAAATCGAATGGCGTGGAATTATCGGCATGAGAAATTATCTTGCGCATGATTACGGCAATGTCGACCGCTCGGTTGTTTGGGATGCAGTGACGATGGAGTTCCCTACGCTGGAACGAGCCTGTAGGCAAATTGTCTCCGAATCCGAGCGATAGTTGCTGGTCATACCCGCCTACGCGAACGTTTTTTGAGCGCTTGATACGCTTTAACCCTGCGGAAACATTTTTCTGCGATAGTATCTGCGATATAGACCAGTCGAAACCCGCCCGAAAGAAAGGGGAGCGACATGAACCAGCAGAACATCGATTACGTACTCCGCTCCGTAGAGCAGCGTGACATCCGCTTTGTGCGTCTGTGGTTTGTCGACATTCTCGGCCGCCTCAAGAACTTTGCCATTAGCCCCGAGGACCTCGAGGTCGCTTTTGAGGAGGGTATTGGCTTTGACGGCTCCGCCATCGAGGGCTTTGCCACGCCCGAGGAAGCCGACATGCTGGCGTTTCCCGATGCTTCGACCTTCCAGATTTTGCCGTGGCGCCCGAGCCACAACGGCGTCGCCCGCGTGTTCTGCGACGTGTGCACTCCCGATTGCAAGCCGTTTGCCGGCGACCCGCGCGATGCCCTGCGTCGCATGTTCCGCAAGGCCGAGAAGGCTGGCTACCTGCTCAACGTGGGCGCCGAGCTGGAGTACTATTACTTCCCCGACGAGCACACGCCCGAGCCGCTCGACAACGTGGGCTACTTCGATCTTTCGGTGAGCGATGCCGCTCGCGACCTGCGTCGCAACACGGTCCTCACGCTCGAGAAGATGTCCGTGCCCGTGGAGTACACCTTCCACGCCGCCGGTCGCTCGCAGCACGGCATGAGCCTGCGCCACGCCGAGGCCCTGAGCATGTCCGACGCCATCACCACGGCCAAGCTCATCATTAAGCAGCAGGCCTACGAGAGCGGTTGCCACGCCTCCTTTATGCCCAAGCCGTTGGCGGGCGAGGACGGCAGCGCCATGTTTTTGCATCAGTCGCTGTTCGACCACGACGGCAACAACGTCTTTTGGGGCGAGGACGACGAGAAGTACCACCTCTCCGATATCGCCAAGCACTACATGGCCGGCATCCTGGCGCACGCGCGCGAGATCAGCGCCATCACCAACCCCACGGTCAACTCGTACAAGCGCATCACCACGGGTGGCGATTCCGTGCCGCAGTACGCCACGTGGGGCCTGCGCAACCGCGCGAGCATGGTCCGCATCCCGGTCTACAAGCCCGGCAAGCAGCTGTCCACGCGCATCGAGCTGCGCAGTCCCGATCCCATGGCCAACCCGTACCTGGTCAACGCCGTCACGCTGGCGGCTGGTCTGGACGGCATCGAGCGCAAGCTGGAACTCCCGCCCGAGGCAACGGCCGAGACGCTCAAGCTTACCGACCGTCAGATGGTCGAGGCCGGCTACACGCCGCTGCCGCGCTCGCTCAAAGAGGCGCTCGACGTGTTTGAGGACTCGCAGTTTATGAAGGATGCCCTCGGCGAGCACATCCACAGCTTCTTCCTCAAAAAGAAGCGCGACGAGTGGCATAAGTTTGAGTCTACGATCACCGAGTGGGAGATCAAGCACTACCTGGCGAACTCCTAATCGCGCTGGCTTGTTCCAGTACGATTGAGCTCATTTCTTTGGAGGCCGATATGTCCGAAAAGAGTGCCCTGTTCATGGCGCGCACGACGCGCTTCCACGAGTTTGCCCGCAGCTTGACGACCACCCTGGGTGTCGAGGTGAGCTTGGCAACCCCCGATTCGCCGACTGCGGCGCACGACTTTGACCTGCTGATCCTCGATTCCGACGGCATTCGCAGCGACCGCATCGATCAGATTGCCAAGTGGCTTGACGATCGCGGCGGCGTTCCCATGCTGGTGATCGTTGACGACGAGGCGCTCGGCACCCTGCGTCTGCCCAATCACGCGCATGCCGACTTTGTATGCCCCACGGCGACGCCCAACGAGCTTAAGGCT
>CABSMK010000050.1 GCA_902478825.1 uncultured Collinsella sp. | reverse complement strand
GACGCCGGAGGAGTTCCGGAACCGGGCCCTTGCGGCGTAGTCGCTATTTGTTCAGTCCAAGTTTCGGGGCGCAGTTCACCTGTCCCTTCGCGGTGGTTTTGGCCTTAGCCCGTCCCCTGCTGTTAGACCGTGATGACGTTGTCCATTGCCCGGTACTTGGCGGGGACCTCGCCTGCGGTAATAATCGTTGCGTCGCGGAAGTCCGCGAACTTGACGGGCGCCACCATGCCAAATTTACTGGCGTCCGAGATTACGAAGCGCTTGGCCGTATGGCGCATTGAGATACGCTTTACTTGCGCCTCCTCGATATCGGGCGCCGTGAAGCCCTGCTCGGCGGCAATGCCGTTAGAGCCCCAAAAGCCACAGTTGAAGTTGTAGCGGTCTAAGGTTGCCAAGGCATCGGGGCCAACGAGCGCCTCGGTCTCGGGTTTGAGCTCGCCGCCCAGCACCACGGTACGCATGCCGCGCAAAGCAAGGCGCTGAGCATGGAGCACGGAATCGGTCACATAGGTGACATCTTCAAGGTGTGGAAGATGCTCGATGAGTCTGAGCGTCGTCGAGCCCGAGTCGATGTATACAAAGCTCTCAGGCTCCACAAGCGCCGCCGCACGGGCGCAGATACGCTCCTTGTCATCGTTATGGAGGTCGCTGCGCTCATTAAGCGTTAGGTCGCGCGTCACGTGCGCGCGCTCAAGACTCGTCGCCCCACCGTGGACCTTGGCGATGCGGTGCGCTCGGTCGAGCGTCTGCAGGTCGCGCCGAATGGTAGACGCCGTCACGCCCAGGGCCTCAGCAAGCTCCGGCACGGTAACCGAGCCGGCTCGCTGCACCATCGACACGATCGCGTTGAGCCTATCTTCCGCAAGCATCGCTTACTCCTCCTCGGGGTACACAACTCCCCAGTCGGCGCGAAGCTTGGTCATCAGCTCCATAACATCAGAAGCATAGCCCAGAAGCTCGCACTTCGAATCATCGCCGGCAACGGCCTTCTCCAGGTCGGCCATCTCGTAGCACAGAGCGTATGCCTCGGTGCCAGCGTGGACCTCCTCACGGCGACCGTCCGCAGTCCACACGATGGTCGCATGGTCGGCGCGCGGATACTCGTTGACCTCGATATAGCACTTGTCGAAGCTGATAACCGAACGCTTGGGCTGCTTGGAGTGGAGCGTAAGACTCACCACGCCCAGCTGCTGCTCGGCGTTACGGCAGACAATGCCACTCGCGACGTCAACGCCGGTCTCACAGGTGTTGCCCAGCGAGACAACCTCAGCGGGCTGGCTCGCCATAAAGAGGCGCATAACGGAGAGCGCATACACGCCAATGTCGAGCATGGCGCCGCCGGCGAGACTACGGTTGTAGAAGCGATTGGTCAGATCGCCGTACTCCTTATAGCTACCAAAGTTGAGCTGAGCAAGGTTCATGTGGCCAAACTCGCCGGCATCCATGCGGCGGTGCAGCTCCTGATACAAGGGCATGTGGAGCACCGTAGTGGCGTCCATGAGGACCACGTTGTGCTCGTCGGCAATGGCACGCGCCTCGTCGAGCTCGGCGGAGTTGAGGGTAATGGCCTTCTCGCAAAGCACGTGCTTGCCAGCTGACAGAGCGGCGCGCAGGTAGGTGATATGCGTGTTGTGCGGCGTGGTGATATAGACCGCGTCAATGTTCGGATCGGCGTAGAGGTCCTCGACCGTTTCATAGACCTTCTCAACGCCATACTGCTCTGCAAAAGCTTGAGCCTTGGACAGAGTGCGGTTGGCAACGCCCGCAAGCTTGCGGCCGGCAAGAGCGAGAGACTGGGCCATCTGGTTGGCGATAACGCCGCACCCGATCACAGCCCAACGAAGCTCGGGAGCCGTAAAAATATCGTCGGGGAACGGCTGATCCTGGACCGAGGCGAATGCCGCCTTAGCGGCTGCTTCGGCGTCGAGCGGAGCCTGTTTGGAATCTGCCATGATGTGCCTCCTAAGTCATCGGAAGTCCTTCATTTCTAACAACCCTATATTCGCACAATTGCGCGCGTATCTGCTCGTGTTTGCGTGTTTATTTGCTTATCAGTCTTTATTTAGCCATAGTTGCCAGATGTTTGTGCAGTTATGCGCATTATCACGCAAGGCTATGCGCGTAAATGCGCACGGAACGATCCTTGTGAAACACAAAGGGGCGGAACACCATAGCCCTAAAAGACAGAGCCAGCTGTATTACTTCACCCCTCTGGGGGCACCAGACATCAAAGGACCGTCCCAAACTGCCGGCAAAAAGGGAACGTCCCTATGTGCCGGCACCTAGGGACAGTCCCTAAGTGCCGCTTTCGTTGAAGCCAATCCCAGATGGCCAGATATACAGTTTTAAAGACTGTCCCCAACGGCTAGTTGTTTATGAACGTCCCCAAAGATTAGTCGTTTAAGTCTGTCCCCAATGAGTGGGGATAGAAAAAGGCCCGGGTGCCGTGGGGCATCCGGGCCTTTGCTAGCAACTTGATGTTGCGGGCAGCTTAGAACTTGTGGCCGCACTTCTTGCAGACGCGCAGCTTGTTCTTGCCGTCCTTCTCGTGACCGACGCGGGTAACCTTACCGCACTCGGGGCAGACGAGATTGACGTTAGAGGCGTCGATAGGAGCCTCCTGCGAAACGATGCCGCCCTGCTGGTTGGCAGCGTTGGGCTTGACGGCCTTCTTGACGACCGAAACGCCCTCGACAACGACCTTGTTCTCGGCGGGGAGAGCACGCAGGATAACGCCCTGCTTGCCGCGATCCTTACCAGAGAGAACCTGGACCTTATCGCCCTTCTTGATATACATATATCTCCCCTAACTACAGGGTCTCGGGAGCGAGCGAGACGATCTTCATGTACTTCTTGTCACGAAGCTCGCGAGCGACAGGCCCGAAGATACGGGTGCCGACGGGCGAACCATCGTTGTTGATGACAACGCAGGCGTTCTCATCAAAGCGAATGTAGGAGCCATCCTTGCGGCGGATCTCCTTAACGGTGCGAACGACGACGCAACGGACAACGTCCTTCTTCTTGACGTTGGCGCCAGGGGTAGCCTCCTGGACAGCACCGATGAACACATCGCCGATGCCTGCATAACGACGCTTGGAACCGCCAAGCACCTTGATGCAGCGAATCTTGCGAGCGCCGGAGTTGTCGGCGACGTTCAGCATGGTTTGCATCTGAATCATGGTAGATGTTCCTCCGAACTAAGAACCGAAGAGAGGTGCGCAGCCTTTAGACGGCCTGTGGTATGCAAACCAGGCATACGCACATCTTCGGAAACGTACAAGTCGTAAGAGCGACTGCTTATTTAGCGCGCTCGACGACCTCGATGAGGCGCCAACGCTTCATCTTGGACATAGGACGGGTCTCCATAACGCGGACGGTATCGCCCACGCCAGCCGTGCACTCCTCGTCGTGAGCGTGCAGCTTCTTGGAGCTGGTCATCATCTTGCCGTACTTGGGGTGACGCTTGCGCTCGGTGATGGTGACGACAATGGTCTTGGCACCGGAGACGGAGGTAACGACACCCGTACGGACCTTACGCGAGTTACGCGAATCAGTCATGTTCTCTCCTTAGGTCCTACTCGGCGACAGCGGACTTCTCCGCTGCGATCTCGCGGGCGCGCTGCTCCGTGAGGACGCGAGCGATGTCCTTCTTCACGGTGTTGACGCGAGCGGTGTTGTCCAGCTGGCTGGTGGCCATCTGGAAACGAAGGTTAAAGAGCTCGGCGCGCATTTCCTTCAGCTTCTCAACAAGCTGAGCGTCCGAGAGCTCACGAATCTCTGCGGGCTTCATTAGTTCTCCTCCTTGGCGGCGGCGGCGTCCTCAGCAGCCCACTTGGCCTCGAGAGCGGCCTCCTCAGCCATCTCCTTCTCGATGCGCTGCTCAGCGTTCTTAGCAGCAACAATCTTGGTCTTGATGGGAAGCTTGTGCTGTGCAAGACGCAGAGCCTCGCGAGCGACCTCCTCGGGCACGCCCTTGACCTCGAACATGATGCGGCCGGGCTTGACGACGGCCACCCACTCCTCGGGGTTACCCTTACCAGAACCCATGCGAGTCTCGGCAGGCTTCTTGGTGATGGGCTTATCGGGGAAGATCGTGATGTAGACACGACCGCCACGCTTCATGTAGCGGGTCATGGCAATACGAGCGGCCTCGATCTGACGGTTGGTGATCCAATGGGCCTCGAGAGCCTGGATACCAAACTCGCCGAAATGCAGCTCGGTATTACCCTTGGCCTGGCCCTTCATGGAGCCACGCTGCACCTTGCGGTGAAGAATACGCTTAGGGGCAAGCACTACTGACCCCTCCTCTCGGAGTTACGACGACGAGGACGGGAAGAGCCCTCGAGTGCAGGGTTGGGAACAGGCTGGCCCGGGAGCTTCTCGCCCAGGTAGATCCAGACCTTCACGCCGCAAGCGCCCATGGTGGTGCTGGCGACAGCCGTGCCGTAGTCGATCTTGGCACGGAGGGTGTGCAGAGGCACGCGACCCTCGCGGTACCACTCACGACGGCCCATCTCGGCACCGCCGAGACGACCGGAGCACTGGATACGGATGCCCTTAGCGCCGGCCTTGCGGGCGGACTGGACAGCTTTGCGCATAGCGCGACGGAAGGCAACGCGGCCCTCGAGCTGCTCAGCAATGGACTGAGCAACGAGGTTGGCGTCGAGCTCGGGGCGCTTGATCTCGACAACGTCGACGGAGAGCTGGCCCTTGGAGACGCCAGCGACCTTCTCGAGCTCGGTGCGGAGGGTATCGATCTCGGCACCCTTCTTACCGATGACAACGCCGGGGCGAGCGGTGAGGATGATGACCTTCACCTTGTCGCCAGCGCGCTCGATCTCGACGCGGGAGACAGCTGCGCGGGAAAGACGCTTCTCGAGATACTTGCGGATCTCGAGATCGTTACCGAGGGTCTTAGCGTAATCCTTCTCTGCGAACCAGCGGGAGCGCCAGTTCTCGGTGATGCCAAGACGGAAGCCGGTGGGGTAGACTTTCTGACCCATACAGCTTTACGCCTCCTTTCGAGGAGCAACGACGACGGTGATGTGGGAAGTACGCTTCAGAATGCGAGAAGCGGAACCCTTGGCGCGGGGACGGATGCGCTTAAGCGTCGGACCCTCGTCAACATAGGCAGCGGCGACAACCAGGTTGTCGGCACGCAGACCGTTGTTGTTCTCGGCGTTCGCAACGGCGGAACGGAGAACCTTCTCGACATCCACGGCGACGGCGCGGTCGCAGAAGTGGAGGATGTCGAAGGCCTGAGCGACAGGCTTGCGGCGGATCAGATCGACCACCAGGCGGGCCTTGCTGGGGGAAACACGCACGTACTTAGCGACGGCGCGAACCTCGGTGGCCTCAGTTTCAATAGACTTAGTTGCCATTTACGGTTAACCCCCTATTTGGCCTTGTGGCCACGGAACGTACGAGTCGGCGCGAACTCGCCGAGCTTGTGACCAACCATGGACTCGGTAACATACACGGGCACATGCTTGCGGCCGTCGTGGACGGCGATGGTGTGACCAACCATCTCGGGGAAGATGGTGGACGCGCGGGACCAGGTCTTCACGACGTCCTTCTTGCCAGCCTCGTTCATCGCGGTGATACGCGAGAGAAGGCGAGTCTCCACGAACGGGCCCTTTTTGAGACTTCTGCTCATAAGTGCTTTCTCCTAAAACTCGGTATCCGAAATTACTTCTTACGGCGACGAATGATGTGCTGGTTCGAGACCTTCTTCTTCTTGCGCGTACGAAGGCCCTTCGTCGGCTTACCCCAAGGGGTAACAGAGGGACGACCAGAGGTGTGGTTCTTGCCCTCGCCACCGCCGTGCGGGTGGTCGACAGGGTTCATGACGGTACCGCGGACGGTCGGGCGCACGTTCATGTGACGCTTACGGCCGGCCTTGCCGATGACGATGTTGGAGTGATCGGCGTTGCCGACCTCACCGACGGTGGCGCGGCAGGTAACGAGGATGCGGCGCATCTCAGAGGAAGGCATACGGACGATAGCGTACTTGCCCTCCTTACCCATCAGCTGGCAGGAGTTACCGGCGGAACGGGCGATAGCAGCGCCCTTGCCCGGCTGGAACTCGACGGCGTGGATGAGCGTACCGACGGGGATGTCGGCGAGGGGCAGAGCGTTGCCCGGCTTGATGTCGGCGTCAGAACCGGACATGATGGTCTGACCGACCTCGAGGCCCTTGGGGGCCAGGATGTAGCGCTTCTCACCGTCAGCGTAGTGCAGCAGAGCGATGCGAGCGGAACGGTTCGGATCGTACTCGATCGTGGCAACCTTGGCGGGCACGCCGTCCTTGTTGCGCTTGAAGTCGATCACGCGGTAACGACGCTTCACGCCGCCGCCCTGGTGGCGGGTGGTGATGCGGCCGTTGTTGTTACGACCGGCCTTCTTGGGCAGGGGCTCGAGAAGAGACTTCTCGGGCTTGGTGCAGGTGATCTCGGAGAAATCGGAGATCGTCTGCCAACGCCTACCAGCGGAGGTCGGCTTAAGGTGCTTTACAGCCATTACAATCCCTTTCAATAGGAATCCGTTAGCCATCACAGACAGGGATTCGAGGTTCTGCCTCGGGTGCGATGACACCGGACGTATACACGGTTCCGGGCGTGTCCATTTTATACGCCCAAAACCTTGAGCTCTCGCCTCCCCTAGTTGGGAGGCATGAGCTCACTCAACAGCAGCGAGTCTTAGGCCTGGTTGCCAAAGACCTCGATGGTGTCGCCCTCGGCCAGCGTGACGATGGCCTTCTTCCAAGAACGGGTCTTGCCGGCGACATAGCGCACGCGCTTGGTCTTGGGCTTGACCGTCAGGGTGTTCACGCGAACGACCTTGACGCCGAAGATCTCCTCGACAGCGTCCTTGATCTGATACTTGTTAGCATCCTTGGCGACCTCGAACGTGTACTTGTTCAGCTCCATGCCGGAGAAGGAACGCTCGGACACGATCGGACGGATGATGATCTCGTGGGCGGTCATTTATGCAAGCACCTCCCCGAAGTGAGCGGCGATGTCGGCGGGCATCAGCACGGCGTTGTTGTTGACGAGATCGTAGGTGTTGGCCTCGTCAGCGGTGATGATGAACGTCTTGGGAATGTTGCGGAACGACAGGTAGGCGTTGACGTCCTCATCGCGAACGATGATGGTCAGACGCTTGCCCTCAAGGCCGAGAGCCTTGAGCATGGCGACGGCAGCCTTGGTGGAAGGCTTCTCGAAGCCGTAGTCGTCGACGAGCACGAGCTCGCCATCGGCCAGCTTGGCGGACAGCGCGGAGCGCATAGCCAGCTTGACCTCCTTGTTGTTCATACGCTTAGCGTAAGAACGGGGCTTGGGGGCGAAGACGACGCCACCGTGACGCCACTGGGCAGCACGGATGGAACCCTGGCGGGCACGGCCGGTGCCCTTCTGACGCCAAGGCTTCTTGCCGCCACCGGAAACCTCAGAGCGGCCCTTAGCGGACTGGGTGCCCTGACGCCAAGAGGCCATCTGGCACTTGACGATGTGGTGCATAACGTGGATGTTCGGCTCGATGCCGTACACCTCAGCGGCGAGCTCGGCCTCGGCGACCTTCTTGCCCTCGCTGTTCTTTACTTCAAACTTTGCCATTTAAGTGTTCTCCTTGGTATGACGCTGGGCTAAATGGGCTGGGCCCTTAGGCCATACGGATGGCGACGAGACCATTCTTGGCACCCGGGACAGCGCCCTTGACCAAGATGAGGTTCTGCTCGGCATCGATGCGGACAACGGAAAGGTTCTTGACGGTAACGCGCTCGTTACCCATGTGACCGGCCATCTTGACGCCCTTGAGGACGCGCGCAGGATAGGCGCACTGACCGATAGAACCGGGGTGACGCTGGAAGTGAGAACCATGCGTCATAGGACCGCGGCGCTGACCCCAGCGCTTGATGCGACCCTGGAAGCCCTTACCCTTGGAGGTACCGATGACGTCGACCTTCTCGACATCAGCGAAATCAGCGACGGTGACGACCTCGCCGACCTTGTGCTCCTCGCCGTTCTCGACGCGGACCTCACGAAGGAAGCGGACAGGCTCGACGCCAGCCTTGGCGAAGTGACCAGCCATGGGCTTGTTCACGTTCTTGGCCTTGATGTCGCCGAAACCGATCTGGACGGCGTCATAGCCGTCGGTTGCCTGAGTTTTAACCTGCGAGACAGCGCAGGGGCCAGCCTGGATGACCGTGACGGGAACGACGTTGTCGTCCTCGTCCCAAACCTGGGTCATGCCAATCTTGCGGCCGAGAATCATGCTGATCAAGATATGATCCCAACTCTCGCGTGGTCTTGGGACAATGCGTACACCACCGAGCGTACGCCCCTAGAGGACCACTACTTACACGACGTGCTCCCCAGTCTTGTATTGCGTCCGGACTACCTGACAACCCTATTAAGCAGGCATTTTGTCCAGCCAGAATACTCCCCTGGTTTCACACAGCTGTTTAGTATACACGGCTGCGGGCGTATCCATCGAGATTCATATTTCACTCACATTGTTTACGCAGGTAAAGTGCGTGGCACGTCTCCCGAGCTTTGGCGGAGGGGCGGGGCCGAGAGTAGTTAAGGTTGCTGTTCTACAGTCCTGCTCACGACGGAGAGCACATTAAGTGCTCTCCTGTTCGTGCGGAACTCGCGACAACCTTAACTACTCTCGGCCCCGCCCCTCCGCCAAGCTCGGGAGACGACACGTTGATGTCTGCTTAACTCTGCTCGCTCAGCTAATTACTTTGTTGGGGGTCCACTATTTGCTGGAGGGTGAACTTGCATTGCATTGGCTCGCCTTCTGCTTGTGGCTTTGCCTCATCGAAATTGAAGATCATGATGGCGCAGTTGGGGAGTTTTGCTGGGAGCTCGAAGCCCTCTGGGGCTGCAGCCTTGATGAATTGGCGGCTGGCGCTGCCGTGGCTTACTGCTAGGAGGGTTTCGATGCCCTCGGCGCCCATGAGATTGGTGAGGGTGTCTACCATGCGCTCTTGCAGTGCCTGGCTTCCTTCTCCTCCGAAGGGGACCAGGTCCTCGCCCGGATCCCAAACGTCGGTGGGAAGGGCATCGTGGGGACCTTCTTCGAAGGTGCCGTAGCAGCGTTCGATGATGCCTTCGCAGGGCTCGACTGCTGCGTCCGGGCCGAGGAGCTCGCATGCGACGAGCTGAGCTGTGTCCATGGCTCGGCCTAAGGGTGATGAGGCCACTTTGTCGGGAACGACGTTGTGGGCTTTGAGCCATGCGGCTGCCATCCCGGCTTGCTGACGGCCCAAGTCGGTCAACGGTGAATCGCAGCGGCCCTGGACCAGCTTTTTGACGTTGAACTCCGTCTGACCGTGGCGGAGTAGATACAGCTTCTTCATGCTCTCCCCTTCTGCATCAGTTGTTTTATCGGCGTGGCCCTACTCGTGGGTATGGCCTACGTAGTCTTCATCGATCGTAATCTTGGCAATCGACTTGGGGTATTCCGACTCGACCCGTTTCGCCAACGCGTGCTTTAAGTCTTCGGCACTCATCTGCAGATCCGCGGGACGCACGCAGTCAAAGATCACGTTGGTGTGCGTAGGACCCGGCACGCAGCGAAGGTCGTGAATCGAAAGGCGGCTATCGATCTGTTGAGCCATTGCGTTGATGCGCAGGCGCATGCTCGCCACCTTTGGATCGTCGGTCACGATGGGGTCGTAATGGAGCGTGACAATCATGCCGTCTTCGTTCCTAAACGCCTGCTCAATGTTATCGAGCGTGTCGTGACTTTCCATCGGGCTGGCTTCGGCTGCCATCTCGGCGTGAGCGCTTGCGAACTTCCTGCCTGGGCCGTAGTCGTGAACCATTAGGTCATGGACGCCCAAGACGCCGGGATAGCTCATGATCTTGCTGCGGATATGCTCGACGAGCTTAGGATCGGGCGTCTGGCCCAAAAGCGGGCTCACCGTATCTTGGATAAGCTCAAAGCCGCTCCAGCCAATATAGGCGCCAACGGCAAGGCCGACCCACGCGTCAAGGTTGATGCCCGTCACCTGCGAAACAATTGCGCACGCCAGCACGGCGCCCGTGGCAAGGACATCGTTCTTGGAATCTTGCGCGGTCGCATGCAGCGTCTCGGACTCAATGCGATCGCCGAGCTTTTGGTTGAGGGCCGCCATCCAGAGCTTTACAACCATCGAAAGCACGAGAACTGCCACCAGGGCAAGCGAGAACTCGACAGGTTCGGGGTGAATGACGCGCTCAACCGAGGACTTCACCAGCTCAACGCCAATCAGCAGCACGAGCGCCGCCACGACCAATCCCGAGAGATACTCGTAGCGACCGTGGCCGTAAGGATGCTCGGGGTCGGCTGGCTTGCTCGCCAGCTTAAAGCCCAGCACGCTCACGATATTCGAACTGGCATCGGACAGGTTGTTCATGGCATCCGCCACGATCGAAACCGATCCCGAAACCACACCGATTGCGCCCTTCGCAGCACAAAGCGCAACATTGGCGACAATACACACCATGCCCGCTAACGTGCCCACACGCGCACGATCGCCCTGCGCGCGCTTAACTATCCACTCGACCATCTGCATCCGCCCCCACGGTACTACCTATATATCTATTGCTCAAACGGATTGTAGTGTAGCCACTTTGTCCCCCAGATACAAAAAGGCCGCAGCCCACACGGGCCACGGCCTTGGAATGTGACAAAGGAATCGTCCTTTTGTCGCACAGGTTTATGCGCTTACTTCAGCAGCGCTCGCCACCGTTTCGGGCGAATCGGCTCCGCTCCCCGTCGCCTGTCCCTTCGCCGGCACCACGCCAAAGCAGTAGCTCAGCGCCGCAGACACCGCAAATGCCGTGCCACCGGCAACGCAGCACCACAGAAGGTTCGAAATGCCGCCCGTGGCAAAGCCAATGACCATGAGGACATTCGTCATGCCGATGGTATAGGCCGTAACGTGGCCCACGGCCGCAACAAGGCCTCCGAAGGCGCCGCCAATGGCCATGCACGTCAGGCACCTTCCATATTTAAAGCCGCAACCGTACAGCTGTCTCTTATACACATCTCCGAGCCCACGAGACATGCGCAGATCTCG
>CABSMK010000049.1 GCA_902478825.1 uncultured Collinsella sp. | reverse complement strand
ATAAGAGACAGTGCCGATGCTGCCCCCAAACGCGTCCAGCAACTCATGAGCCCCAAAGCTGGTACCTTCGGCGCCCGTGATCCCCAACTACTGTTCCATTCGAATGCACAGCCCTATGCCTGCCGTGCGGCTTTTTCGTGCGAGCTGCTCAATCGCGAAGGCATTCGCTTCGCCCCCGGTTTGGCTTTGGGCGAGGACGTCGTCTTCCAATTTGCGGCTTATGCGCTTGCCCGCAAGACCATCGTCATGCCGGATAAGTTCTACCACTACGTGATGGAGAGTGAATCGGCGACGCACGAGTTCAACAGTGCCGAGGCTCGCGCCAAAAAGCTCGATGCCCATATGAGAATGCTCGAGGAGGTCTTGGAGGACTGGGCGGCCTACGGTCTTTTGGACCTGTGCCCCGGCGAGCTGATAACTTGGTTTTTGGACCTAATTGTGTTCGACCTGGCGCGCTTGGATGCCGATGACTTCCATCGCGTGGCGGCTCGCGTCAACATGGACCTCGCGACGTTTTTGGGAACGGACTGGGCAGATATGCCTGCTAAGGGCGCCGTTCGCCGTGTTGCCCACAAGCTCGTTGCGGCGACCTCGGGCGTTTCGATGGCAGACGCCACGCTGTTCTATCTTTCGACTCGCGGTCTCAAAGCCTGCCTGGAGCGCTTTATCTAATTCCAAGCGCTGCCGCTCGCCGCAACTCGGCTGTTAAAATAACCCTGTTACACGCTACTCAACAGGAGGTTCTCTTGCAGAACTCTGATACCCCTAAAGTTTCGCTGCTTGTCCCTATTTGCAATGTCGAACGCTACCTGTGCGAGTGCCTCGATTCCGCCGTGGCTCAGACGCTCAAGGACATCGAGATCATCTGCATCAATGACGGTTCCACCGATAGCTCGCCGGATATCATCCGCGAGTACATGGAGCGCGACCCCCGTGTGAAGATGATCGACAAGGCCAACAGCGGCTACGGTGACTCGATGAACCGCGGCCTGGAGATGGCGCGCGGCGAGTACGTGGGCATCCTTGAGTCCGACGACTTTATGTTTGAGGATTCGCTCCAAAAGCTGGTCGCCAAGGCCGATGCTGAGCATGCCGATGTGGTGAAGGGCGACTTTTACCTGTATTGGTCCACGCCCAGCGAGCGCCGTGAGTTGTTTGGGATTATCGACGAGCATATGACGGGCGCCGCGTATCGCCCCGTCGATCGCCCGGGCATCTTCTACCGCAAACCTTCCATTTGGTCGGCTATCTATCGGCGCGAGTTCCTCAACGACAATCAGATTCGGTTCCTTCCCACGCCGGGTGCCTCGTATCAGGACGCAGGCTTTAACTTTAAGGTTTGGGCTTGCGCCGAGCGTGCCGCGTTTATTGCGGACCCCATTTTGTGCTATCGCCAGGATAACGAGAAGAGCTCCGTTAATTCGCCCAACAAGGTGTTTTGCGTGTGCGACGAGTATGTCGAGATGCAGCGCTTTTTGGACGAGCGTCCCGAGCTCAAGGCTCATCTTCAGGGCATTTTGATGCGCATGAAGGTCGATACGTACCGTTGGAATGATGAACGTCTGGTCGATGAACTGCGTGAGCAGTTTTGGAAGAAAGCCTCGTCCGAGCTCAAGGCCGATTGGGATGCCGGTCGCTTTGACCTGTCGCTGTTTGATCCGCGTGGCGAGACCGACTTGCGCCTGATGGTCAAGTCGCCCCGCGCCTATATCGATTCGCGTTTTGACTTTAAAAAGCCTGGCAAGCTCAATACGTTTAAGCATTACTTTAAGATTGGCGGCCTGCCGCTGGTCTGGCGCGTGCTGACGTATCAGCGCACCTACGGCGACAACCCGCATCCCGATGACGTTCCGGCTGCACAGTAGGAGCGAGTGATTATGGTTACCCCCAAGATTTCCGTTGTCGTTCCCATCTATAAAGTGGAGGAGTGCCTGGCTTGGTGCCTGGACTCCCTGCTTGCGCAGGATATGCCCGATTGGGAAGGTGTGCTGGTCAACGATGGCTCGCCGGACGGGTCGCGCGATATTGCGGCTGCCTATTGCGAAAAGGACGCGCGCTTTATGCTGGTCGATAAGGAGAACGGGGGCCTGTCGAGTGCGCGTAATGCAGGCATCGCTGCGTCCACGGCGCCTATCGTCGCGTTCTTGGATTCCGACGACCGCTTTACGCCCGATGCATGCCGTGTGATCGTCGATGCCTTTGAGCGCGAGGACTGCGACGTTTTGACCTTTGGCGCGAACCCGTATCCGCTGGAGGCGGGGTATCCGTGGCTTAACTATGTGCTGAGCCCGCGTGATGTGTCGTTTGTGGGCTATAGCTCTGACCTGCTGTTTAAGGAAGCGTCTCGCCCCTTTGCATGGCGCACCGCCTGCAAGCGTGAGTTTTTGCTGGGCAACGGGATCGTGTTCGACGAAACCGTTAAGTATGGCGAGGACCAGGTCTTCGATTTTGCCGTGTACGGTCGTTCGTGCAAGACTTCGCTTATCTCGAACAAGCTGTATGACTACCGCGTGGCGCGCAAGGGCTCGCTCATGGACACCATGCGCTACGACGACGAGACGCGTCTGCTGGAGCACGTGAAGATTTACTCCGCGGTGCTGGCTGACTGGCAGCGCGACGGTCTTGATGTCCAACATGCCGATGACCTGGCATATTTCCTCTGCGATCTGGTGCTGTACGATGCGCTTAGGTTACTGGGTTCGGACTGCGGCAAGGTGTTTGCTGCCGTTTCCGTGGCGCTTGCCGGTTCTGCCGTGGGCAACGATGCCGCGCTCGCGCAATGTGCCCCGTCTGTTGCCGCTATGGTGCGTGCGGCGCTTGCCAGCAAGGCCCCCAATGCCCGTGCGTGCAAAAAGCTCATGTTCGATTACGACGTCTTGAGGTTTGGGCGCCTGGGTGCCTGCAAACGCATGGCAGCGAACGCCCTGGGAAAGCGAGAAGTGTAGATGAGTATCAAGCGTTTGGCACTTTGCCGCAGTCAGGGCCGTTTGTTTGTGCTACTTCGTTTTGCCGGTCAGGATGTCGTCGCGCTTATTGAGCGGGAGGGTTCTCGGTCGTTTGCCCATGCGACGACGAGCGGTTCTTGTGTGCCGTCGCTGGTACTCCCGGTCGATCATGGCCGTGTGCTGGCGCTTTGCCCTTCCGTTGCCGATTACGAGCGCGAGCTTGCCGTCTTGGTGCTTCCGTTTTTGGATGGCTCTGCGATCGACGCTGCATTTGTGTCCGGTGGCCAAAAGCTTGGCTCCATTCGCCTTGATAGCCGCGTGGCCAAGTTGGAATCCAAGATTAACTACAAAGCAAAGCCTGCGCTGTGCGCGCTTATCCGCGACGCGCAGCGTGGCGAATGCTGCGGTCGCTACGAGATCGATGCCGTTCGTTATTTACCGGCAGACGCCGGCGCGGTGTGGCGCTATGAGGTTACCTGGGCGGGAGACCCCCAGTGCGCGCCTGAGCTCCAGATCTTCGATACGCATATGAATGCCATCGATGCTACCGTGCATGTGTTTGAATCGCAGGTCGATGTGCCGCAGCAGAACGGATGCCACGTCAATAAAACGTATCTGAGCGTTGAGATGCCTCAGGATATACGAGATTTTGTCGCGATTGTGAGCGATCCCACGGAGCAGATTCAGAGTGGTTTTTGCGCTATGGATGGTCGCCTGTACAACGGCATGGTCGACGACAGCTGGAACCGCATGAAGGATGCGCGTGCAGACGACGCGGCTTATCGACGTTGGTTTGAGCAGCATCGCGCAAAGCCGGGCGATTTAGCGTGCCAGCGTGTCGCTTCGGTGGCTTTTGTCTATAGACCACTCGTGAGTATTGTGGTGCCGTGCTACAAGACCGATCGAGTCTACCTGCGCGAGCTGCTGGACTCGGTGCTAGCCCAGAGCTATGACAACTGGGAATTGTTGCTTATGGACGCCTCGCCCGAATGGGACGCGGTGTCCAATCTTGCGGCAGGCACCCACGACGAGCGCATCCGTCGCATCGAGCTTCGCGGCAACGGCGGCATTGTGCTCAACACCAACGCTGGTATTCAGCAAGCGACTGGAGACTACATCGCGTTCTTGGACCATGATGACATCCTGGAACCGGACGCATTGTTCCACTATGTTGCCGCGCTGAACAAGGCTGCCGAGGACGAGCGTCCCCAGGTCCTGTTCTGCGACGAGGACATGTTCCAGAAAACGGGGGAGTGGGGCCAGCCGGTCTTTAAGACGCGGCTCAACGTCGACCTGCTCTATAGCCATAACTGTGTGACGCATTTTCTGATGGTGGAGAAGGCGCTCATCGATCACATTGGCATGTCTCCGGAAGATGTTGCGGGTGCCCAGGATTACGACCTGACGCTTCGCTGCCTTTCGGCGGGCGTGCGGTTTGAGCATGTTGCGCACGTGCTGTATCACTGGCGCGTTCATCCAGGGTCGACCGCCGATGGCTCTGCCGATAGCAAGCCGTATGCTATTGAAGCCGGGCGCCTTGCGCTTCAGCGTCACTTTAACGCGCTAGGCATTTGCGGAACGGTCGAGGAGGCCGAGACGCCGTTTGTCTATCGCATGCGCTATGCGCTGCCGGAGCCTGCGCCGCTGGTGAGCATTGTGATTCCCACCAAGGATCACATTGAGACGCTTGACGCCTGTGTGATGTCGATCGCCCAGAAGGCAACGTATACCAACTACGAGATCGTCTTGGTGGAGAACAACAGCGAAGCCCCGGAGACGTTTGCGTATTACGAAACCCTGCCGGAACGCGTGGCTTCAGCATCAGAAGGCAAGGGCATCGCGCGCGTTGTGTACTGGCCGGGCGAGTTCAATTACTCTCAGATCATCAATTTTGGTGTGGAGCACGCTAAGGGCGACTACCTGCTGCTGCTCAACAACGATACCGAGGTTATAAGCCCGGACTTTATCGAAGAGATGATGAGCTATCTGCAGCGTCCCGATGCGGGCGTGGTGGGCGCCAAACTCTACTTTGCCGATCATCTTGTTCAACACGCTGGCATTTTGGTTGGCGTGCGCGGCGCACTTGCCCATGCCAACCAGGACTTCTCGGCAAAGCGCGAGGGCTATCTTGCCCGTGCTGTGCGCCCGGGCAACTTTAGTGCCGTAACAGGTGCCTGCCAGATGGTGCGACGCGACGTATTCGAGCAGGTCGGAGGCTATAACGAGGAATTCGCCGTCGGCTTTAACGATGCGGACTTTTGCCTGCGCGTGTGGGAGGCGGGCTACCGCACCATCTTTACGCCCTATGCCGAGCTGTACCACTACGAGTTCACCTCGCGCGGCAGGGAAGAGGTCAACGAGGAAAAGCTGCGCCGCTGGAAGCGCGAGCAAGCGCTGTTCATTCAGCGCTGGCCTGAGTTCTTCCTCGATGGCGACCCGTGGCTCGGGCCGAACGCATCTCTCGACAGTGAGTACTTCTTGCTTTAGAGCGAAGTAATGCCAAGTTCCGGCAAAGTATCCTCAAGAGCTGCAAGAGCGGTGGGGTCCAAGTACTCCTCGTTCAAGCAGCTCTTGTCATATCGAAAACGTGTGTTAGGAGTTCTCCCTTAGGCATTTTGCGGCTATAGGGACAAGGTCGAACATCGTGTGAACGACATCACCCGTGTTTGCAACGGTTGCCGTGAACTTGCCGTTTCCAAAATCCATCAGATGGTAGAGGTTGATCGTCAGATCATGCTGCGCGGCGATTCTTAGAATCCAGTAAGCGCAATTGTCGCTACAGGTTGTGGCGTTGTATATGTTCTGAGGCATGAAGTACATGAGCAGCAGCGTCTTAGTTCCACCCGATAGCCTTTCCGGTGGGATAATGCCTAGGATCTTGGTGTTTATTGCGCCGGGTCCAACCACGCTGCCCTTATCAATGGATTTAATAATTCTCTGCGCAAAGGCATCCTGAAACCACTGGGGCGAATAGACGTTATCGAAGTACACCGACGTATTGTAGATAACGTTATCCATGTCGCCATAGTGAATCGTTAGCACGTTGGTCCCTTCGGATTGTTGGCTTTGCATTTGATGAGTTTGATTATATCGCAGCGCATGAGATGGGCGTTATTAGCCGGTAACGTATGCGACTGATGATCAAGGATCAAGGATGGGTTACGAAAGCTCGATACTTCCACGATAAGTTTATACAGGCATATATAACTCGATATAATCCGATATAAATATAAAGTTACGATTGACCGATTATTGAGTCCCTTGAAAGGCAAGCAAGTGAACGCCACGGCTGAAGTTGCCAATCAAGGGAGGTGGCGCTTTCTATGGGTGACAGCTTTAGCGCTACTGGCTTGACCATAGAGGACGATCTGCTGTCGAGGTCCGCTAAGGCTACTAAGGGCTATGCCTATCTGGTGCAACTGGTCGGTTATTCCATTTGGCAGCGCGCTAATTTGCATCGTGCCAAAAGTGCCATTGTGAGCGAGCGGGATGTCTCCGAGGGCATTGCGCTTGCAGGGGCTCGTTTTCACGATGTTGTTCACGAGCCCGCGATTTCCGGGCTGGGACTCAACGATATCAAATATCTTTTGGCCATGTGCGAGGATAAACAACAGTCCAAATCAGCCGAGTTTGCTAAGCGCATGGGTAAAAAGACCAATGAGATCAGCTCTATTCGGGCCAAGCTTCTACAAAGAGAGGTTGTTCAGGTACCGCAGAGGGGCTATGTGCAGTTTGCCGTGCCGGATCTAGATATCTATCTGCGAGAGAATGCCGAGGAGATTCTCAGGCGGTTCTAAATCGAGGCTTCCATCCAGGTCCACGACTGTCGAGGCAACCGTCGTGAGCTCCCTAAAAATGACGTTGAAGAGTGGGTTGTATTATCTTCTGCGCTTGCGGGCCGGGTGTACTGCTGGTTGCTGCCTGAGTTAGTGATTAATGATAAGGATTCGGGAGGATGAGCTAATCGAAAACCGATGGGAATGTCACTCAGAAGGACGTAGCGCCTTATGCTTCGCTTTTCATGGCGGCGCTCTGGGTGCCTGGAAAAAAGAAGGGCCCGAACTTGTCGGGCCCTCCCAGGTGTCGCCCGAAGGCTACCACCGCTGTTGTTAGCAAAGTCTACCACAACATTTTGTCCTCTACGATTCCGTGACATATATCTTCAGAAGTTTGAGCTTTTTCTGGGTTTCGGTGCGCACAAAGCTGCCGTAGATTCCAAGAGGAAGCTCCTTCTTGTAGCGAAGTAGAATACCCTCGTAATCGGAAACAAGCCGCTTCCTATTAGTCTTGGGCAGCTTCAGAAGTCCAAGAAGATAGACGACGAGAATAACGTAGTCGGTGATATCGGAGAAGTTGATTAAGCCGATGTTTGTCTCACTTTTCAAGAGCTTCCCGACGTTCTTCGAGATGTCGCCTGTTTTGAATCGAACATCCGAGACGATGGCGTTGTGAGCGATGGCGTTCCTCAGGTCCTTGAGCGCAAAGATGATGGAGAGAAGGAGGGACTCTGAATCATATTGGGAAGGCATCCCCATGTCGGTGACGATGGCGCCTTTAATGGGACGATCGAGGCAGGCGTAGAAATTGCCGAACTCTCCCAGCGTCATGGATTCGAAGATAGCCCAGATCGGGATTGTTCTCCCTCGATCGCGAAAGTGTTTGAAAAATGGCTTTTTGTCCTGCTCACGGGAAATTAGCCCGTCAACGTTTTGCCGCAGTCTGAGCCTTTTCGCCCAAGACTTCTTGTAGTCATCCGTACGGGGATTATATCCTCTGTATGCCGTCAGACAGCTCCTGTAGATATCATCGAAGTCTTCGCTTTTGGCATAGCTAAGCACTGCTTCTAGCGTGTAGTTCTTTAGGGCGGTTTCAATTGTCATGATATGTGGATAGAGCAGGGTCTTGATCTGCATATCCATGGCGTGGAGAGATATAATCTGGTTGAAATCGCTGATGGGGAGCCTATTCGACGAATCTCCCACGAACCGAAACCCTTTGTATCCATGGTAGTAGCCGATGTTCTTGAGCTTTCGTTTTTGCCCTGAACCACCGATTGAAATCCCTTGATTCCGGAGATGCTTCATAAGGGAGTTGATGGATTTGGGCGGCACGGTAGAGCCTTTCTGTCAACAGTTTAATTTGATGGGATTGTATCACGGTGGGGGTCATCGTTTCACTTTGCGTTTGCTGCCTTTGTAAGGGCTAGGCTAGGCTTTCACGTTTATGATGACAACAGGACGCCTCAATATCGGTGGCCCATGGTGCTGGATCTAGATTATGTTTGCCATGTTTGATAACGAGTAGCTAATACTAAGTGGTTTCGATTGCTACTCCAACGCAAGCGGTGCATGGTTGAATGCGTCTGGTTCTGTTTTGAGAAAATAGGCCCAGACTGGTCAATTGGCTTATGATTCGCGAAAGCGACGGCTATTACCGAGGAGCATGCTGCGGTCCATTGGCTTAATCGCGAGAACGAGAATTGCCTACTCTATCAGCAGCGCAGTATATTATCTTTGAAACTGATGCTTAGTGGTTCCGCGTTTCTGCCGTCGAGCCCTTATTCTTCCCCCACATGTGGAGGCTTGCCCTTGATAGAGATTTGGCACATTGAAAAAGACAATGCGGCGGGCATGTTCGCACAAAGCGTTGATAGTAACGGTACAGATTTGCCGCCAGCCCTCCCTTGGGTCGAGCCTTCCCTCAATAACCTATGGCTTGAGGCGTGTAGCTCTCATTTGTGCGGAAACTACCAAGCTGCAATTATTACTACCTCTGTTCTTCTTGAATTTACCTTAAGAATGGTTGTTTCGAACCTTGATGAAGTGCCATCAATACGAAAAGACCACGGTGAGATGTTCGAGAACCAAACCTTGAGGCCAGTCATCAACTCTGCGAAAAGTAAAGGGCTTTTGTCGGGCAATACAAAGAAATGGTGGGAAGCTTACTGCGAGCATATTCGAAACAAGATTTGCCATGGCGATTTGCTGCATATTCTTGACGACTGCAGAGATGTTCCTCAGTTCGTTGATTATTTTAATCCCATAGAATCGAGAGTGAATACAGAGCGGTATTCTTACGAGCAAGTTATTACACATCCTGCGGTATTTCATCATAAGACAGGCAGAAGATTCTCAAAGCATTTTCTCCACGATGCCTACGGCAAGCTATCCGAACTTATAGGGCAAACGGAATGGGATGAGTACGATGAGTGGTGGGAATCGCAAAAGGTTGCTTACGATAGCTTTTTTGCATACCGTTGGAATTATCCATCTCTTAAAAGTGGCATACAATCCGCGCGTAGGCCATTTGGATCCGAAGGCGAATGATGACTTAGCTTAGTTGCGTTTCTACTGGTTATTGCGGTTGGCGGTCGTTTGTTCCTGCCAAGATTCAACCGAATTGCATCCGCGAATACCTCAACCAAAGGATTACCTCTTGCTTTCTTGTGGTCAAACACCTAGCTAACGCGCGCCAGGAGAACCTCCTCATCGGGACGCTGCATACATTCTCGGCGCCGTGTGCGTCATTGGCTGTGCTCACCGACAACATGAGGAGCATGGTCCTCCGCCGCGGCGACGGATGCGATGGTCCTCACGAGCAATATCGCCCTGAGCGGGCGGGATGAGTTCTTCATGAGAGGCGATACGTTCCTCCGTGCCCTTGACGGACTGTTCGACAAGGAATCGGGGCTCGTGATGCGGAATCCGAACACCGCGGCAGGGAGCTCGACCCTCGATCGGTGGAAGTTGTCCCACAGGCGACGAAGGTAGGGGGGCTAGTTCAGGGGGGGGCGTAGGAAAGCACCAGGAAAGTCATAGATGCAAAAAATTTAAACCCTTTCTATTGTTTGCTCTACTATTCGGATTTGCTTCACGGAGTATTGATATTCAAAGGAAGTAACAACAATCCCCGCGCTTTAAGTAACTGGACTTCCGATGTGAGACTGATTGTTAGATAATCATTCTTCAGTAACAATTATTTGTGACGGGGGATTCGATATGAAAAACGCGTTGCGTGCCTCAACTGTTTTTTCTATGGCTACACTTTTGGCTGCCTCATCTTTGATGGGTCCTGTAACTGCTGCTTATGCTGCGAATAACGTGCAGTCTATGGATGTTGCGTCTGGTACTGTACCCGTAGATGATAGCGTGGCCTCGCGTGACGAGAGTTCCATCGACGGTGAAGACACGGCCGTTGATCGGTCGCTGCCAGCGGATGCTACGGAATCAGAGGATGAGGGTTTCAGCGTAGACGTTTCCGCGCCCGAACACGAGGTCGAATCGGTTGATTCCTCTTTCCAATATGTATATCTTGCCTACCCGAGCCTTCCCAGCGGGACTGATCAAGTTGTCGCCTTTGCTACTCCCGATGACGGCGACATCCTTGCTTCCGCAACGCTTAACTATGTAAGTGCCAATGGAGTACAGGGAACCACGGTTGCATCTGAATCCGCTGGTAATTCGGCTGCTTTTGTATTCGGCTCGACGTTGAAATCCAATACTTACTTTCTGACTTCGATAACCTATGTTTTGCAGGGTGATGGCACTGAACATGTAGTGGATCTCTCTGACAGGGATTATTCGTTTACGATTATCGATAGCTCCATGAATTCTGAGAGCACTTCTGTTTACTATGCGGACGGCGATGGCAATGCCGTTGAAGCCCAGTCGATTCAGCAGGCATTGGAATGCGCCGATTCGCCCGATGGCATTTCCACCTATGCTGAGCGCTCCGCGCGTAATGTGGGGGTTATTGCACTTGACGCGGGACATGGCGGGGTGGATTCTGGCGCTCAGGGTAATGGCAAGAGTGAAGCCGACCTTACCTGGAAGATCATGACAGCCTGCAAAAATAAACTTGAAGCTTACGGCTTTAAGATCGTTCTTGCGCGCGAGCAGTCTGGCTACTATCCCAGCAATGATTATCTTTATCGCGTACAGCGCTGCATTGATCAGGGCGCGCAGGCCTTTGTTAGCTTTCACATCAACTCTGGGTCTTCTGGAGCTCACGGCGCAGAAGTTTATGCTCCTACCGCAAATGGCACCGACTACACGCAGGTCTCTGTTGAGCTTGCCAACAAGGTCATGAACAACCTTGCTGCTATGGGACTAACATACCGCGGCGTATTTCAAATGGAGGTAGGCGACGAGTTCGCCGTTATCCGCTGCGCTCGCGAGCAGGGAATTCCAGGTATTCTTATCGAGCATGGTTTCATTTCTGTCTCTTATAC
>CABSMK010000048.1 GCA_902478825.1 uncultured Collinsella sp. | reverse complement strand
GTCAGCGCCTCCGCAAGGGCGTGCTTGTCTCCGCCGACGAGAACGGCCTTACGGTCGATCTTCACGTCGTGCTCGAGAACGGCGTCAACATGAAGTCCGTCTGCCACAATCTTTCGAGCTCCGTTGCCTTCACCCTGCAGGAGATCGCCCAGATCGATCCCGCCAGCCTTAAGATCGGCATCCACATCGACGCGCTCAAGAGCCGTCTGAACTAGCATCCGAAAACGGAGATTCAAATACCCATGATTGCAAAGACCATTCGCACCTGTTTTCCGATCGCTGCGGCTGCCGTTTCCGACAAGGCCGAGGAGATCAATAAGCTCAACGTCTTCCCCGTACCCGATGGCGATACCGGCACCAACATGTCGCTCACGCTTGCCTCGGTGACCAAGGAGCTTTCCGCCCTTCCCGCCGACGCCGACATGGAAGCCATCGCCGGCGCCATCACCCACGGCTCCCTGATGGGTGCCCGCGGCAACTCCGGTGTCATCACCTCGCAGATCCTGCGCGGTGTGGCCGAGGGTCTCGTCTCTGCCGATGAGCCCATCACGTCCGCCAACATTGCCTTCGCCTTCCGTCGTGCCGTCAAGGTTGCCTTCCAGGCTGTTCGCAAGCCCATCGAGGGCACGATCCTCACGGTGCTGCGCGATGTATCGACCAAGGCCGACGAGTGCGAGAAGAAGAAGTTCTCGGCCGAGGACGCGCTCGACGCCATCGTCGTCGAGGCATATCAGTCCGTTGCTCGCACGCCCGACCTGCTGCCCGTCCTCAAGGAGAACGGCGTGGTTGACTCCGGCGCCTTCGGCTTTGCTATTTTCCTTGAGAACTTTGTTGCCGCCGCGCTTGGCCGCAGCACCGTTGTCGAGGATTTCTCCGCCACGTTTGATTCCGCTGGCTCTGCCCGCGACGCGGCCCTTGGTCGCGTTGAGATCGAGGCCAACGACGATTGGGAGGGCTCGGAGTTCCGCTACTGCAACGAGTTCCTGTTTAAGGCCGACGCCCCGTTTGACGAGGACGAGTGCCTTAAGTTCCTGGGTTCCATGGGCGACTGCGAGCTACTCGTGGGCGCCTATCCCGACTACAAGATCCATGTGCACTCCAACACCCCCAACCTGGTGCTCGAGCACATGCTGCAGCTCGGTCAGATCTATGAGGTCTTTATCCACAACATGGAGATGGAGGCCCACGACCGTACCGCCAAGATTCACGAGGACCAGGAAAAGGCCTCCGAGCCCGCCAAGGCGCTGGGCTTTGTCGCCGTTGCCGCCGGTTCCGGCGAGGCCGACATCCTCAAGTCCCTCGGCGTCGACGTGATCGTGTCGGGTGGTCAGACCATGAACCCCTCGACTGCAGACCTGCTGGGCGCCGTTGACCAGGTCAACGCGACCTCGGTCATCATCCTGCCCAATAACGGCAACATCCGCATGGCTGCCGAGGCCGCAGCCTCTGCCTGCACCGATAAAAAGGTTGCAGTCGTTCCCACCAAGACCGTCCCGCAGGCCTTCTCTGCGCTGTTCGCGGTCCTGCCCGATTCCGAGCTCGAGGATGCTGTTGCCGCTATGGTCGACGCCATCAGCGAGGTCCGCGATGGCGAGGTCACCCGCGCCGTGCGCGACTCCAGTGCCTCCGACGGCTCGCCGATTCACTCCGGTGACGTCATGGGCATCATTGCCGGCTCCATCGACGTGGTCGGCTCCGACGTGAAGCAGGTCACGCTCGACTGCATCAACCGCATGCAGGAGGAAGAGGAGGGTGACGCGCTGACGATTCTGGCCGGCGAGGAGCTGTCCGATGAGGCCTTCCAGGAGATCGTCGACGCTATCGAGGAGGCTCAGCCCGACTTGGAGATCGACGCCCATCGTGGCGAGCAGCCGCTCTATCCCGTGATCTTCTCGATCGAGTAGGCAACTGCCCATGTCCGAGCTGTGCTCCGTGCCGCGCGTCTCGGAGCGCTTTGCCCAGAGCAATGCGCTCGACGAGGATATCGCGCGACTCAAATATGTTTCGGGTAAACGCGAGGAGGCCCTTCGCCGTCTGGGAATTCGGACGGTGAGGGACCTCCTTCTCCATATCCCTCATCGATACCTGGACTTTACCCGTTCGTGGTCCATCGAGATGGCGCCCATCGGTACCATGTGCACCATCATCGCCACGGTCGATCGTATCGTCCAAAAGCAGCCGCGTCCGCGCATGCAGGTGACCGAGGTCTCACTCGTTGACGAGACGGGCGTGCTGCAGGTCGCCTTTTTCCGCCAGCCCTGGATTGCCCAGCAGCTTAAGCAGGGCGACCGCCTGGCCGTGATGGGAAAGGTCGAGTTTGCCTACGGTTTTAAGCAGATGGCCTCGCCGCACTTTGAAAAGCTCGAGGACGGGCGCGCCGCAGGCACCATTCTGCCGGTCCATTACGTGAGTGATGGCGTGAGCCAGGCGTGGATGCGCCGCATCGTAAGCGGCGCACTCGAGGTCGTCGGCAATCCCTTTGATCCCATTCCGGCACGCTTACGCGTTAAGCGTCGCCTCATGAGCAATGCCCGCGCTTTGCGCTCGATCCACTTTCCCTCGAGCATGGCTGAGCGCGATATCGCGCGCGCACGGCTGGCCTACGAGGAGTGCCTCTACCTGCAGCTGGCGCTGCGCCTGCGCAACGACGGCGGGCTGGTCGATGTGGTTCCCTATGCCCACACCGCGGGCGAGCACCTGGCCGCGCTCAAGCAGGCCCTGCCGTTTTCGCTGAGCGACGAGCAGGAGGCCGCGTTCCAGGATATCCTGCGCGATATGTGCGATGGTGGGCGCGTGATGAACCGCCTGCTGCTGGGTGATGTCGGTACCGGTAAGACCGCCGTTGCCGCCTGCGCGCTGGCTGTGGCTGCCGATAGCGGCACGCAGGCCTGCGTTATGGCGCCCACGGGCGTGCTGGCGCGCCAATATGCCGATAAGACCGGCCCTCTGCTCTCGCAGGCCGGCATGTCCTGGGCACTTCTGACGGGTGCCACGCCGGCCGCAGAGCGCGAGCGCATCCATGCACAGCTGGAATCGGGCGAGCTTGACGTGCTCTTTGGCACCCACGCGGTTCTTTCGGATAACGTTGCGTTCAAGCATCTGTCGCTCGTGGTCATCGATGAACAGCACCGGTTTGGCGTCGGCCAACGCAACGCCCTGCGCGCGAAGGGACCGGGTGCCGATCTGCTCGTTATGACGGCGACGCCCATCCCGCGTACGCTGGCGCTTTCGGTCTACGGCGATCTGGACACGAGCATCATTCGCCATCGGCCCGTCCCTGGTGCTGGCGTGACGACACGCGTGCTCACCGAGTCGAGCCGTGACCTCGCCTATGGCGCCATCCGCGAGGCGCATGAAAAGGGTCAGCAGGCCTACGTGATTTGTCCGCTCGTGGAGCCGAGTGACTCGGCCGATGAGCTGGAAGACGTGCCCGGTATTGCTCGCGACGACGAGGGCCGCGTAACCGTCCCCGTGCCACTGCACGATACGGCAACCGAGCTCGACCGCCTGCGTCTGGCGTTGCCGGGTCTTGCCATCGAGCGCCTTCACGGCCGTATGCCAGCGGGGGAGAAGGATCGGGTCATCGATGCCTTCAAGCGTGGCGAGATCGACGTGCTCGTCTCGACCACGGTGGTCGAGGTGGGCGTCGACGTGCCTAACGCCACCGTTATGGTCATCGAGAACGGTGAGCGCTTTGGCTTGGCGGCCTTGCACCAGCTGCGCGGTCGCGTGGGCCGCGGCAGCGTGTCGGGCACCTGCCTGGTTATGACGCACTCCAAGGGCAACGGCGGCGCATCGGCGGCGCAAGACCGTCTCCAGTCGCTCGAAAAGACCTCGGACGGCTTTACGCTCGCCCAAATGGACCTGCGTTTGCGCCACGAGGGCGAAATCCTGGGGTACCGCCAGCATGGTGGTGTGACCCTGCGCTTTGTCGACCTGGATGCCGACGAGGAGCTGATCGAGTGGGCCCATTTGGACGCGGTCGAGCTCTTGCGGTATGCTTGCACCCTTGACTCCGTGGCGACGCGCCCTCTGCGCGATGCGGTCGCCATGCGATATCGACACATTTTTAAGGAGGTCAGCGGAGGATGAGAATCATCGGCGGCGAATGGCGCGGTCGTAAGATCGAGGAGCCCCGTGGTCGCGATGTCACTCGCCCCACGACCGATCGCGTGCGCGAGGCGTGCGCATCTATGGTCATGTCGGCATTCGATTTCGATTTGGACGAGGTTCGTGTTCTGGACGCCTTTGGCGGCTCCGGTGCCTTAGGGTTAGAGATGCTCTCTCGTGGGGCCCGCTCGCTCACGACGTTTGAGATCGATCGCAACGCCGCGCGGCTCATTACCAAGAATATCGAGTCGCTCTGCCGTGACCGTGCGCGTTGGCGCGTGGTCACGGGCGACATGCTGGCGAGTGCCTCGCGCGGTCGTGTACCGGGCGGCCCCTTTGATCTGGTCCTGCTCGACCCGCCGTATGCCTTTGGTGCCGAGCCGGTCGAGGAATTGCTGCAGAACCTGGCTCAGCAGGGTCTGCTTGCACCTGGTGCTTATGCCCTGTTTGAGCATGCCGCCGCCGATGCGGGCGCGCATCCGGCAGGCTTTGAGACTGTACGCGAGAAGCGCTACGGCATTACCTCGGTCGACCTGCTTCGTTGGGTCGGCGATGACGACGGTGAGGACGATAGTGCCGTCACCGATGCCGACAACAACGATGCAACGACGTTTCAGGAGGACGCCCATGAATGACACCATCAACCGCGTGATCGTCCCGGGCACCTTCGATCCCATCACGTTTGGGCATATCGATGTGATCCGCCGTGCCCGCCGCATCTTTCCCAGCGTGATCGTCGCTGTTGCCGAGTCGCAAGGTAAAAACGGTGTAGGTACCACGTTTATGCTCGATGAGCGCGTGGCGCTGGCCCGCGAGGCGCTCGGTAATATCGACGGCGTCGAAGTCCTGCCCTTTACCGGCCTCTTGGTCGACTTCGCTCGTGAGCAGGGGGCGGGAGCCGTGGTCAAGGGCCTGCGCGCCATGACCGACTTTGAGTATGAGCTGCAGCAGGCCGACCTCAATTATCGCTTGGATAGCGAGCTGGAGTCCATCTTTGTCATGAGTGCTCCGCAGTACGGTTACATCTCGAGCTCGGTCGTTCGCCAGATCGCCTCGCTCGGCAGCGATGTATCGACGTTTGTCCCGTCCAACGTGGTCGAAGCGCTTAAACATCGCTTTTCGTGACGTTTCTTATTGCCTGGTGGCATGTGGTAAACTAGCACGATGATATGTTACCTATGAAAGGAGACCGGATGCCGGGCGAGAATTTTCCTGGCGATAGGATCGTCAGCTTGGTCGATGAGCTCGAAGGGCTGATCGAGGAAGCCAAGCCGCCTTTCGGCAAGAACGCTCAGTTCAAGGTCATCGACGCCGACGTGTTCTTCAACATCCTCGACGAGATCCGCATGAGCTATCCTGAGGAGTGGCAGAAGTCCCGCCGTATCCTTAAGGAGCGCGAGGAGCTTATGGCTTCCGCCGCCGCCCAGGCCGATTCCATCATCGCCGATGCTCAGCAGCAGGCCCTCACCATTGCCGGTGAGCAGGAGATCGTCCGCCTTGCGCAGCAGCAGGCCGACGACATCCGCGATCGTGCCCAGCAGTACGAGCGGGAGACGCGTTATGCTGCCGAGGACTACGCAGAGCAGGTCTTTACGCACCTGGAGGAGAACCTCAAGAGCCTGACCGGCACCGTTACCCGTTGCCGTCAGCAGCTCAACGAGGGTGCCGCCCAACAGAATGGTCAGTGGTAATGGCTGAGTTCCCGAGCGTTACCGTCGATCTTTCCGAGCAGCTCGAGTTTCCTGGAGATTCGTATCCGCTGACCGGTAAGGTCGATGTCGCCACCTACACGGTGGGCGAGAAGGAGTACCAGCTTCAGGACGGCATCGACTACGACGTTGTCTTTACCAATGCCGGTACCGGTGTCTTGCTCACGGGCATGGTCCGTGCGCACGCCACCGGCGAGTGCGACCGTTGCCTGGAGCCCGCCTCGTTTGATATCGCCGGCGAGATCGAGGAGTTCTACCTCTTTGAGGAGCCCGAGGATCCCGAGGCCTACGAGGATGGCTACGAGCTCCTGGGTGAGGACCGCATCGTCGATCTGGGCGAGCCCATCAATGACGCGGTCGTTATGGACACGCCGTTTGTGGTGCTTTGCAAGCCCGATTGTCGCGGTTTGTGCCCCACTTGCGGTTGCAACCTCAACGTCGAGCAATGCGATTGCGCCGCCCAGGCAGAGGCAGAATGGGCCGCTGCCACGGAAAATCCATTTGCAGCATTGAAGAATCTCAAGCTCGATGAGTAAAACTGTGGTAGTATCGCTACTTGCGCGTAATCGCCACACTGGATAGTTCATAAGGAAGGTCACTATGCCCGTACCTAAACAAAAGCAGGGTCGTATCCGCACTCACACCCGTCGTTCCGCCAACATGAAGATCTCGGCTGCGGCTCAGTCCACGTGCCCCCGTTGCGGCGCTGTCAAGCTTCCGCACCACGTGTGCCCCAGCTGCGGTTTCTACAAGGACCGCGAGGTTATCGTTACCGAGTAACGGTATACTCTGGATGCGATGCCGTTCCAAATGGAACCACAATGGCCGGCTCAATGAGTCGGCCATTTTTGTATAAGGAGCATGTATATGAGTAACGTTCGCGTTTGTGTAGACGTTGTGGGCGGAGACGAGAAACCTCAGGTTGTTCTCGATGGTATCGAGGCTGCGCTTGCCGCCGATCCCGATATCGAGGTCTTGGCAGCTGGCCCCGCCGAAATCGTCAATCCCTTTGCAGCTTCCCATGCACGTGTTGAGGCTCTTGAGGCACCTGACGTTATCGCAATGGATGACGATCCCATTCGCGCCGTGATGACCAAGCGTAAGTCGTCGATCGTGCTTTCTTGCCGCGCCATTAAGAAGGGCAACGCGGATGCGTTCTTCTCCGCCGGCTCGACCGGTGCCATGACCGCCGCTGCCACCGCCTACGTGACGCCGTTTAGGTATCAGGCCGAAGGCAAGAAGCAGCCGGTGCGCCCCTGTCTGACCAATGCGCTGCCCAATCGCGCCGGCGGTCTGACGGTGCTGTGCGACATGGGTGCCAACCCCGATGTCGAGGTTGACGATATGGTGCGTTTTGCCCAGATGGGCAGCGCCTATGCCCGCGTCGTCCTGGGCATCGAGCATCCTCGCGTGGGCCTGCTTGCCAACGGCACCGAGGACGAGAAGGGTTCTAACTTTACCAAGGCCTGTTTCCCTGCTATGAAGGCCGCCGTTCCCGGCTTTGTTGGTAACTGCGAGGGCACCGACCTCACCTCAGGCAACTTCGATGTCGTCGTTGCCGATGGCATGTCGGGTAATATCGCTCTCAAAGCTACCGAGGGCGCTGCCAAGTTTTTGCTGCAGGAGCTCAAGGGCGCCTTTATGGCCTCGCTCGGCACCAAGATCGCCGCACTGCTCATTAAAAAGCAGATGCGCGAGATAAAGGCCAAGCTCTCTGGCGACGCCAAGGGCGGCGCGATTCTTTTGGGCCTGCGCGGCGTGGTCCTGATCGGCCATGGCGCTACCTCGGTCGAGGCTGTTAAAAACGGTACGCTCGCGGCGGCCGAAGCCGTGCGCGCCGGGCTGGTCGAGAATGTCGCCAACTCTATGGACGGTATCGTTTTATAAGAGCGAGTTAGAGCGCTGTTATGTGCTTCGCGGCGCACGTCGTGGGGTAGAATCAGAACCGTGTCTTGGTACCGCCCGGGCGGTACCATTCTTTTGGTATTCATGCACTATGAGAGGAAGCGCTATGGACCGCTCCGAAATCTTCGACAAGATCGCCGAGGTCGCTGCTGACGTTCTGGGCGTCGATGTTGCCGAAATTAGCGAGGAGACCACCTTTGACGACCTCGATGCCAACTCGCTCGAGCGCCTGCAGCTGGTTACGGCTATCGAGGACGAGTTCAACCTCGAGATCGATGACGAGACCCTGCTCTCGCTCAACTCTGTCGCCGACGCCGTCGACGCTATCGAAGCTGCCAAGGAGGCCTAAGTCTTGGCTTTATCCGACCGACTTACGCGCGCCCAGGAAATCTTGGGCCACGAGTTCAACAATAAGGTGCTGCTGCGCGCGGCGCTTACGCATCCCTCGGCAGTCGAGGGCCAGCCGGTTTCTGCCAGCTATGAGCGCCTTGAGTTCTTGGGCGATTCCATTTTGGGCGCCGTGGTCGCACGCTCCCTGTTTGAGTCCTATCCCGAGTTTGACGAGGGCAAGCTCACCCGCTTGAAGGTGTCGCTCGTCTCGGGCGCCACGCTGTCCGAGGTTTCTCACGAGCTGGGCATCGACGACATCATCATCTTTGGTGCCTCCGAGACCGGTACCGGTGCGCGCGGCCTGCATTCTGCGCTCGAGAACGTCTACGAGTCGCTCGTGGGCGCACTGTACCTGGATGCCGGCTGGGATGCCGCAGAGGAGTTTATCCACCGTACGCTTAAGCCGCATTTGGCTTCCGAGCGTGCCGAGCACCCCGCGAACCCCAAATCGTTCTTGCAGGAGTGCGTGCAAGCCGACGGTCACGAGCCCCCGGCGTACAAGCTCGTTGGCTCCGAGGGCCCGGCGCATGCGCCCACCTTTACCGCTGTGGTTTTGATCGATGGTATTCGCCAGGGTCGCGGCTCCGGCTCCTCAAAGAAGGAAGCCGAGGGTGCTGCCGCGCTCGAAGCGCTCGACCGCATGGGTTACACCACCAACGGCGTGATTCTGAACAAGAAGCACGTGTAAGCGAGGAACCGTGTATCTCAAGTCCCTCACGCTCAAAGGGTTCAAGTCGTTTGCCGACCGCGCCCATATGACGTTTGAGCCGGGCCTGACCGTCATCGTCGGCCCCAACGGCTCGGGAAAATCGAACATCTCCGACTCGATTCTTTGGGTCCTGGGCGAGCAGAGCGCCAAGCAGCTGCGCGGCCAGGCCATGGAGGATGTCATCTTCTCTGGCTCGTCAGCGCGCAAGCCGGTGGGTGTCGCCGAGGTCACGCTGGTGCTCGATAACTCGGACCATATGCTGCCCGTCGATTTTGACGAGGTCGCCATCACCCGTCGCATGTATCGCTCGGGCGAAAGCGAGTACCTCATCAACTCGAGTCCGTGCCGCCTGATGGACATTCAGGACATCCTGCACGATTCGGGCCTGGGCAAGGATACGCATTCCATCATCAGCCAGGGCAAGCTCGACGCCATCTTGCAGAGCCGCCCCGAGGAGCGCCGCGCCCTCATCGAGGAGGCCGCCGGCATCTCCAAGCACAAGCGCCGCAAGGAGCGTGCGCTCAAAAAGATTAAGTCAATGGACGAGCACCTGACGCGTGCCCGCGACATCAATAAAGAAATCGCCCGTCAGCTGCGACCGCTGGAGCGTCAGGTCGATCGCGCGCGCAAGTACAAAGAGCTGTCCTCGCGCGCGAACGAGCTTACGCAGATGCTAGCCGTCGACGAGCTGCGTTCGCTGCAGTCGCAGTGGAACGACCTGGAGAGTCGCTCCAAGGAGGGCGCTGCCGAGCTGGAGCTTGCGCAGTACCGCATGGGCGAAAAGGAGCGCGAGCTCGAGAAGCTTCAGGTTATGCTTGAGGAAAAAGGCCTGTTTGTGGGCGACTTGGGCGAGCAGCGCCGCCATATGCAAGACGTGGTCGGCCGCATTAACTCCGACATGCGCCTGCTCGAGGAAAAGGGCCACAACATGGTGTCGCGCCTGTCTGACATGCGCGGGCAGATTTCGAGTTCCGAGCATCAGCGTCGTCGCGTGGTCGAGGAGCTCGAGGACGCGCGTGCGCAGCTTGAGGAAGTGACCGGCGCGCATATGCAGGCCCAGGAGGACGTTGACGCCGCTGGTCCTGCCGCCGCTGAGCTCCACGAGCGGCGCGTGGCGCTCGACAATCAGATTTCGCAGCTTACGCGTGAGCAACGCGATGTGCAGCGCGTGGCCGATAACGCCGCGCTCGAGCTCGCCAAGGTGAAGGATTCGCTTTCCAATGCCGAGGTCGAGGACAACATGTATGCCTCGCGCCTGGAGCAGATCGATGAACAGCTCGAGGAGGTCACGGCCTCGCTCGAGAGCCGTCACGACCGCGCCGAGGAGCTTGAGGGCGCTCTTGAGGAAGCGCGCCGGGCTCAGGTCGATGCGCGTGAGGCCACCGAGGTCGTCCGTGCGGCCCTGAAGGACTTGCGTGCCCGCGAGAGCGAGGCGCGCAACAAGCTGTCCGAGGTGCGCTCGGAGCTTGCCAGCCAAAAGAAGCTTGATGCCCGCATGGCCGACAGCTCGCCGCTCGTGAGCCGTCTGGTGGGTGCGTTGGGCGACGATGTCTCGGGTCGTCTGGGCGACGTGCTCGAGGCCCCGCGCGAGCTTGAGGGCCTGGTGGAGCAGCTACTTGCCGGCGATATCGATGCCCTGCTGTTTGATGACGCCGCCACGCTTGAGCGTGCCGGGCGTGCCGCCCTGGACCAGAAGAAGGCCTCGGGCGAGGCGCTGCTGGTGGCGCGCGGCGTGAGCGGCGGTGCTGCTGCCGAGGGCGCTGCCGGTTCGCGTCTGGTCGATCGCCTTTCCGTGCGTGCCGGTTATGGCCCGATTGTCGAGGCGCTGCTCGGTGGCTATTACGTGGTCGATGACTTGGCTGCCGCGCTGGTTGCGCCTGTCGTTGACGGTGTGACCTATGTGACCCCCGATGGCGCCCGCGTAAGCTGTGGCGGTCTGGTGCGCGTGGGCCTCGATGCCGGCGAGGCGTCGGGTGCTCTGGAGCGCAAGCGTCGCATTCGCGAGCTGGAGGGCCTGGAGCCCGATCTGGCTGCCGTGTTTGAGCATGTGTCGGATCAGGTCGTCGAGGCCAATGCGGCCGTCGAGGAGGCACGTGCCGCCGAGGGTGATGCCGCCGGCGAGATCGCCCGTCTTGAGGGCGAGCGCCGCTCCCTGTTGTCCGAGATCGGCCGTCTGGAGCAAAGCGCCAACAATGCCGAGGCCGAGCGTGTGCGCATTTCCAAGCGCCGCGAGCAGGCCGCAGAGGCCGTTCGTGCTGCGCGCCCGCGCGTGGACGAGCTCACCCGTTCGCGTGACGAGGCTCGTGCGCAGGCGAGCGACCTGGGCTTGCAGATTGCCGAGACCAATGACGAGCTCGACCGCGTTCGCCGTGACGATTCCGAGGCTGCTGGCAAGCTCGCCGATGCCAAGGTTCGCCTGGCCCAGACGCTGTCTCTTATACAC
>CABSMK010000047.1 GCA_902478825.1 uncultured Collinsella sp. | reverse complement strand
CGAGATCTGCGCATGTCTCGTGGGCTCGGAGATGTGTATAAGAGACAGCATCAGGGCCGTGCGCGACAACTATTCGTACCTTCTTAAGAAATAGGCGAGTCTCTTATGGCCAAATCCATTCAACATAATGTGGCCTACGTTGCCTGCGGAAGCGGTTGCGCCTCCGCAGGCGGCGACGCCCGCTGCAGCGAAGGCTGCATTGGCTGTGGCGCCTGCGTCACGGCCTGCCCCCACGGTGCCATTGCGCTGGTCGACGGCGTCGCCCGCGTGGACCGCTCCAAGTGCACGGGCTGTGGCCTGTGCGGCATGGCGTGCCCGCAGCGCGTGATTGCCTTTGTTCCCGGCTACCAGAACATCCTGGTGCGCTGCAACAACACCGATAAGGGCGCCATCGCCCGCAAGATTTGCGACACGAGCTGCATCGGTTGCGGCATGTGCGCCAAAAAGTGCCCTGCCGGCGCTATCCGCATCGAGGACAACTGCGCCCATATCGATGGCGCGGACTGCCTGTCGTGCGGCATGTGCGCTGTCGTCTGCCCGCATGGCGCCATCCACGACCGCACCGGCATCGCCGCCGGCGTGTAGAAGGGAATCACCATGGCACAGGAATTCACTTTTACCGTTAACGGCGTCGAGCGCACGACGACGCAGAACAAGCCGCTGCTGCGCTACCTGCGCGACGACCTGCACATCCATTCCGCCAAGGACGGCTGCTCCGAAGGTGCTTGCGGCACCTGCACCATCCATGTGGACGGTGCGGCCGTCAAGGCCTGCGTGCTGACCACTGCTCTTGCCGCCGGCCGCAACATCGTGACCGTCGAGGGCCTGCCCGAGGACGTGCGCGAGGCATTTGTGTACGCCTTTGGCGCCGTGGGCGCCGTGCAGTGCGGTTTTTGCATCCCCGGCATGGTCATGGCGGGTGCAGCGCTCATTGCTGAGGACCCCGAGCCCACCGAGGAGCAGATCAAGTACGCCATCCGTGGCAATGTCTGCCGCTGCACCGGCTACAAAAAGATTATCGAGGGCATTTCGTTGGCTGCTGCGGTGCTCCGCGGCGAAAAGCAGATCGACGAGGACTTGGAGCGCGGTGACGACTACGGCGTGGGCAAGCGCGCCTTCCGTATCGACGTGCGCAAGAAGGTGCTCGGCGAGGGCAAGTACCCCGACGACATCGACGAGCTTGATCAGCCGGGTCTGACCTACGCCAGCGCCGTGCGCTCCAAGTACCCGCGTGCCCGTGTGCTCTCCATCGACACCTCCAAGGCCGAGGCCCTGCCCGGTGTGGTGGGCATCCTGCGCGCCGAGAACGTGCCGGTCAACCAGGTCGGCCACCTTATCCAGGACTGGGACGTCATGATCGCCCAGGGCGATATCACCCGCTGCGTGGGTGACGCCATCGTGCTGGTGGTCGCCGAGGACGAGGCGACGCTCGAGAAGGCTAAGAAGCTCGTCAAGATCGATTACGAGCCTCTGGAGCCCGTGCGCAACATCGCCGAGGCCAGGGCCGCCGACGCCCCGCGCCTGCATGACAGCTTCTTTGCCTTTGGCAACACAGTGGAGCTCAAGGACAACGTGTGCCAGAGCCGTCATGTGACGCGCGGCGACGCCGCCAAGGCGCTGGCCGAAAGCGCGTTCACCGTGACGCAGCGCTTTACCACGCCCTTTACCGAGCATGCCTTCTTGGAGCCCGAGTGTGCCGTTGCCTTCCCGTACAAGAACGGCGTCAAGGTGCAGTCGACCGACCAGGGTGCCTACGACACGCGCAAAGAGTGTGCCCACATGTTTGGCTGGGACAACGAGCCCGAGCGCGTGGTCGTCGAGACCATGCTCGTGGGTGGCGGTTTTGGCGGCAAGGAGGACGTGTCCATCCAGCACCTGGCCGCGCTCGCCGCATATAAGTTCCAGCGTCCCGTGAAGTGTAAGCTCACGCGCGCCGAGTCGCTCGCTTTCCATCCCAAGCGCCATGCCATGGACGGTACCTTTACGCTGGGCTGCGACGCCGAGGGCAACTTTACCGGTCTAGACTGCGAGATCAACTTTGACACCGGCGCCTACGCGTCGCTGTGCGGCCCGGTGCTCGAACGCGCCTGCACGCATGCCGTCGGCCCCTACAAGTACCAGAACACCGACATTCGCGGTTATGGCTACTACACCAACAACCCGCCCGCCGGCGCGTACCGAGGCTTTGGCGTTTGCCAGTCCGAGTTTGCGCTCGAGAGCCTGATCGACCTGCTGGCAGAGAAGGTCGGCCTGGATCCGTGGGAGATTCGCTACCGCAACGCCATCGAGCCGGGCGAGGTTTTGCCCAACGGCCAGATTGCCGACTGCTCCACGGCGCTTAAGGAGACACTGCTCGAGGTCAAGGATGCCTACTATGCGCATCCCGGACACGCCGGTATCGCCTGCGCCATGAAGAACGCTGGCGTGGGCGTTGGCCTGCCCGATGCCGGTCGCTGCAAGATTCGCGTCGAGAACGGCGTGGCCGTAGTCTATGCCGCCACGTCCGACATCGGCCAGGGCTGCAATACCGTCTTTTTGCAAGACGTTGCCGAGGCATGCGGCCTGCCGCTTCGCTGCATTGCCAATGGCGAGTGCTCCACCGAGAACGCTCCCGACTCCGGCACCACGTCTGGCTCGCGTCAGACGGTCGTGACCGGCGAGGCCGTGCGCGGTGCCGCCTTCCTGCTGCGCGATGCCATGCTTGACATCGAGGCCGGCAAGTCTGCGCCCGCCGCTCCCGTGAATGCGCATGGTGACGGCGTCAAAATCGAGTACGACGACGGTCACGCCTATCAGCTGCACACGCAGGAGCTCGTCGCCGGCCAGGGTATGCATCCTCAGGATCCCGCGACCGCCATCAAGGCGCTCGAGGGATGCGAGTTTGGCTACGTGTACCTGGAGCCGACCGACAAGCTGGGTGCGGATGTTCCCAACCCCAAGAGCCACATCTGCTACGGCTTTGCCACGCATGTGGTCATTCTGGATGATGACGGTCGCGTGAGCGAGGTCTATGCCGCGCACGATTCCGGCAAGGTGGTCAATCCCATCTCCATCCAGGGTCAGATCGAAGGCGGCGTGCTCATGGGTATGGGCTATGCGCTTACCGAGGATTGGCCGCTCAAGGACTGCGTGCCCCAGGCAAGGTACGGCACGCTCGGACTGTTCCGTGCGCCCGAGATTCCGGATATCCACGCCATCTACGTGGAGAAGGATGAGCTGCTGCCCGTGGCATACGGCGGCAAGGGCATTGGAGAGATCGCAACGATTCCCACGGCGCCCGCCGTACAGAACGCCTATCGCGCATTTGACGGCAAGCTGCGTCCCGATCTGCCCATGGTGGATACCCCGTACAGCCGCGTTCGCAACCGCGGGTAGGGTGGGGTGCGGACGACCATTGCTGATGGGCTGTTCGCGCTCAACATCAACTACATACGCTGCGCCTTTGGCCCCGGCTCCATCGCGAGCCGGGGCCCTTTGTTTGGAGTGGAAACTGCGTCCCGGATTTGGCGCTCAGAACGGGACACGCTTTCCGGATGGCATGTTTGGCGGAAACTACGGCCCAGTTTTTGGCTCCAGAACGGGATACATTTTCCGGAACGGTCCACGTGCGGCGGTGTGTCGCCCCTTTTCGTGCGCCGCTTGTCGAATTACGTTATAGCTAGCTATATTATAGGAAGGTATAATATAGCTAGCTATAACGTAAAGGAAGGATGGCCCTATGTTTATCGGAAGAACAGCGGAAATGTCCGAGCTCAATCGACTGTATGGCACGGGCTCCTTTGAAATGCCTGTGATTTACGGCCGCCGTCGTGTGGGTAAAACGCGCCTTATCACAGAGTTCATCCAAGGCAAGAAAGCTATTTACTTTCAAGCTCGTCGTACCAATGCGGAGGCAAACCTGCACGGCTTTAGCCAGGCGATACTTGCAGGCTCGGTTGGTGCTGCAGGCGTGTCGTTTCGTAGTTTTGACGAAGCGTTCGATGCATTGGCCACCATGGCTCGCACGGAACGTTTGGTTGTCGTGATTGACGAGTATCCCTATCTCGCCCAATCGAATCCCGAAATCAGCTCGTTGCTGCAAGACAAGATCGATCACCTGTACAAAGAGACCAAGCTCATGCTTATCCTGTGCGGGTCGTCGCTTTCGTTTATGGAAGAGCAGGTGCTGGGCTACGAGAGTCCGCTATACGGTAGGCGTACGGCCCAGTTTAAGATCATGCCGCTCGATTTTACGACGACCCTCGGCCTGTGGCAGGGCATGAGTCGCGAAGACGCTGCGGTTTGCTATGGCATGACGGGCGGCATTCCTGCATATATCGAGAAAGTCGATCCTGCCGCGCCGCTCAAGGACAACATCAAACGTCTTTTTCTTACTCCTACGGGCTATCTCTTTGAGGAGCCGAGTAACCTGCTATTGCAAGAGTGCCGCAATCCCGAGCAATATGATGCGATCGTGCAAGCAATTGCTCAGGGGCGCTCGAAGATCTCGGAGATTGCGAGCTCTACGGGAATCCCTGCGAGCAACGTAAAGAGCTATGTGGATAAGCTGGCGTCGCTTGGGATTGTCGAGCGCGAGCTGCCCCTAAACGAGACGAGCAATAAGCGAGCCGTGTATCTGCTGAGCGACCAGATGTTTAGGTTCTGGTATAAGTTTGTGCCGCAGAACATTGGGCTGATTCAAAACGATATGGCCGAGATGGCGTATAAGCGCATTGAGCCGCACGTATCGGATTACATGGGTACGGTCTTTGAGCTTATATGCAGACAATACGTGTACGAACTCGCGCGCGCGGACCAGCTCGATGTGGTTCCAGCGAGCGTCGGGCGTTGGTGGGGGACGGATAATCGCACGCATATGCAGGAAGAAATCGACTTGATTGTTGACGATGGCGAGGGCGCTGCGCTGTTTGCGGAGTGCAAATGGCGCAATGAACCGGTGGGCGAGGACGTGCTGCAAAAGCTCGTGCACCGAAGCGAGCTCTTTAGACGGCAACGAAAAAGCTATGCGCTTTTCTCAAAAAGCGGCTTTACGCAGGGATGTCGGGATGCCGCGGAGGGTAGGGGAGACGTCAAGCTGATTTCGTTTGCCGAGATGTGCGAGCGGAGATAACCAAGCACGCTCTGATGTGATGCTCGGAATGGGTCGCGCTAAGGATGCCAAGCGTAAAACCTTCAATGAAAATGGCGTAAAAACTACATCTGTCATGGCGTAAAAACTACATTGAAAGTAGCGTAAAATCAGCATTGAGAATGGCGTAATTTCGCATATCGCGTGATAGAGAGGGACGGCCGTCTATGGATGCACCAAAGAGATTGACCCAAAAGGGATATAGGCCCCGGCTCATAGAGGAGCGCCTCGACACCCTTATGCGGGCGTTTGGCTGTGTGGAGATCAACGGCCCCAAATGGTGCGGCAAGACCTGGACGGCGCTCTCTCGCTCGGTGAGCGTCTCCAGGCTCGATGAGCCTGCGCAGCGTGCGGCGGCAGAGGTCGACCCAAGCCTGGCGCTCATCGGCGATGCGCCACACCTGGTCGATGAATGGCAGGAGGTGCCCGAGGTTTGGGATGCCGCCCGGCGTTTCGTGGACGCGAGCGGCAACGAACGGGGGACACTTTTGCTCACGGGCTCGACCGCGCTCAAAAGCGAGGAGCGCAGCCATGTTCGTCATTCCGGCACGGGTAGGATCGCCCGTCTGTCAATGCGCCCCATGGCCCTGTGTGAGTCGGGCGACGGCGAGCCGCTCGTGTCACTGGCAAGCCTCTTTAAGGGCGAGGATTTTGCCCCTCAGCGTCGCGAGAGCACGGTGGATGACGTCGCCCGCTGGTGCTGCAGGGGCGGTTGGCCTGCAAATCTTGGGCTTTCGGAAGATCTTGCGCGAGAGACGGCAAGCCAGTACGTGCACTCGGTGCTCGACGTCAACGTGCTGGACGAGGGCATGTCGCCCGAGCTTGCACACGGCCTTTTGCGAGCTCTTGCCATGAACGAGAGCCAGGCTGTCACGTACAAGACGCTCGTAAAGGACGCCTCGTACGGTGAGGCGGGCCCCGACGAGAGGACCATCGCTGCGTACTTGGACCTCTTCAACAGGCTCAAGCTGACCGAGGACCTGTGCGGATGGGAGCCGCCCATGCGCTCGAAGGCCCGCGTTCGCGTGCGCCCCAAGCGCTACTTCTGTGACCCGTCACTTGCGGCGGCGTTGCTGGGGGCTACCCCTGAGCGGCTGCTTGGCGATATGCAAACGCTGGGGATGCTCTTTGAGAATCTCGTCCTGCGCGACGTGCGCGTGTTCCTTTCCACCTACGGCGGTGTCGACAACAGTGTCCATTATTTCCGAGATGAGAAGGGCCTTGAGGTCGATCTGATCGTTGAGCACGACGGGCGCTGGGGAGCCATCGAGGTCAAGCTGAGTGATGCGAAAGCAGACGATGGAGCGAGAAATCTCAAGGCGCTGGAGAGGAAAGTGCTCTCCAATCCTGCCGCCCAGAATGCCGCGCCGGCGTTTTTGGCGGTCGTGGTTGGAAAGGGGAGCATTACCTACAGACGCGACGACGGCGTGGCGGTGATCCCCATGGCGGCACTTGGGGCGTAGTGGTTTTGCGGGCGTGCCGTGCTTCCTTTACCGAAAATCCATTTGGTAAACCAGATGCTCGCGGATAGAATAAAGTTGACGGCAGCCCAAGGGTGATAGCTGGGCAGCGCCGTTGCTTGGTCAAGAGGTCAGTGCCTTAATGGCAGCGACTTGTTATGCTTCGAATGCTGCTTGAGTGCCTCGGAAAGTTCGATAAGCGCCGTGAAGAGCGAGACCAAAGCAACCAAGAGTTCTACGAGCTCTGATGGGCCCGGGATGACCGCTGATTCAAGTCACCGGGCCTAAACTTTTTCACGCATTTGAATAGAGCGGGCGACTTTCTTGGGGCCGTCTGCATGGCGAGTGCCTGGCGTATGGCATTGCGCCCTGCTTTCATGTCCGCACGGGCGCCTATCCTTACGGCAATGTAGCCGCCTGTGTAGTAAGCGGCCAGCAACGGAGAAAGGCCCTAACCGTGTCAGCTGAAAAGACGCCGTGTATCTCGGCTATCGATACGACGAACTTTGCGCGCCAGATCGTGCTGGACTTTGAGTTTGCGCCGGTGCCAAAGCAGCGCCAGCGTCGTGGGTTGCGCAATGAGATTATCGAGGTCGGCGCCGTCAAGCTCGATTACCACGGCAACGTTATGGGCGAGTTCTCGCAGTTTGTGCAGACGGAATTTACCGAAGGCGTTGCGTATCCCGTCCGCGAGCTTACGGGGATATCGGCTGTGGACACCGCGATGGCCGATCCGCTCTATGTGGTGATCAAAAGGCTCGGCGATTGGATCGGTCGCTACTCCGCCCAGATAGTTTGCTGGAGCGGGACGGATCGTCGACAGCTTTTGACCGAGTGCCAGGCAAAGCACATCGACCTTTCAGCATTTCCTACGGACTGGGCCGACCTGCAGGCGTTTTACACCTCGATCATGGACGTGGGCAGCCATGGGCGCGTCTCGTTGGGCGACGCGGCAACGTGGTTTGGCATCGAGTTTGACGAGTCGACGGGCCACGCCCACAGCGCCCTGGCCGATGCGCGCGTGACCGCCAAGCTGCTCAAGCAGATGATGGACGGGAACTACCGCGTGAGCCCGCGCGCCCAGGAAGTCCGCCAGCGTTGGGGGATGGGCGAGCGAGCCCAGACGCGTCTCTCCAACAAGTGCCCCGAGCTGGGCGACCTTCTGCTGAAGCTGAAGGCGGAGGGGAGGTAGGAGGCAGACAGCCATCCGGAGGCGTCTGATCGGCGGCCCCTCGGGGCTTGCCCGTATCGTAGGCAATGCGCCGAATGCTCGCCATCGAAATTTATCGATGACCTATTGCAGACTGTAATGGGCCTGAGCCATCCCGGGGAAATTGCCGCGTGACCTATAATGTTTGGAACAGTTAAATGCGCTTTTTGCAATTGTGCAGATAGGTTTTGCTATGGTTTTCGATAAAGAGGCTTCGTTCGAAGAAGCGGTCATAACCGTGCTAAAGCAGCACGGCTGGGACGACGCGGGAGGTGTGCTTCGCTATCCCACCGAGCAGGACCTCATCGACAACTGGGCGAAGATTCTGTTCCAGAACAACGCCGACATAGACCGCCTGAACGGCTGCCCGCTCACCCAGGGCGAGATGGCGCAGATCATCGAACAAATCGAAACGCTCAAGACCCCACTCGCACTCAACGGGTTCATCAACGGAAAGACCGTCGCCGTCACGCGCGACAACCCCGACGACGCGCTTCACCTGGGCAAGGAGGTGAGCCTGAAGATTTATGATCGTCAGGAGATCGCAGCCGGCCAGAGCCGCTACCAGATAGCTCAGCAGCCGGTCTATCCTGCGAAGAACAAGATTCTGAACGACCGCCGTGGAGACCTGTGCCTGCTCATCAACGGCATGCCGGTCATCCATATCGAGCTCAAGCGTAGCGGCATCCCCGTCAGCCAGGCTACTGGTCAGATCGAGAAGTATGCCCACGAGGGCGTGTTCACGGGGCTCTTCCGCCTGACGCAGATCTTCGTGGGGATGACCCCCGACGAGGCGCGCTATTTCGCCAACCCTGGCACGGGCGCATTCAACCCGAACTTCTTCTTCCACTGGGAAGACTTCAACAACGAGCCCGTCTGCGCGGGCGACAAACCCGGAACCGACGAATGGAAACGCTTCACTTCCACGCTGCTTTCCATTCCAATGGCGCACCAGCTCATTGGCTTCTACACCGTGGCCGACAGCTCGGACGGCTGCCTGAAAGTCATGCGCAGCTACCAGTACTACGCGGCCGCCGCCATATCCGACAAGGTGCGCAAGTGCAAATGGGACGAGAGACCCAAGAGCAGCACCCCGGGGCGCCCCGGCGGTTACATATGGCATACCACCGGCTCCGGCAAGACCATGACGAGCTTCAAATCTGCCCAGCTCATAGCTGACTCGCGCGACGCCGACAAGGTGATCTTTCTCATGGACCGCATCGAGTTGGGCACGCAGTCGCTCTCCGAGTACCGCGCGTTCGCAGACGACGCCGACGACGTGCAGGGGACCGAGAACACGCAGGTGCTGAAGTCGAAGCTCGCGAGCGACGACCCCAAGAACCGCCTCATCGTGACCTCTATCCAGAAGATGAGCAACGTGAAGGCCGGCGAGGGCAGAATCACCCAGGCGGAACTCAACCGCCTAGCCTCCAAACGGATCGTGTTCGTCATCGACGAGTGCCACCGCTCCACTTTCGGCGAGATGCTCCAGGACATACGCCGCGCGTTCCCCAACGCGCTGTTCTTCGGCTTCACAGGTACGCCGATTCTCGACGAGAACCAGAAGAAGGGCTCCACCACCGCCATGGTGTTCGGCGAGTGTCTGCACCGTTACAGCATCGCAGACGGCATCCGCGACGGCAACGTCCTGGGCTTCGACCCATATATGGTGACGACCTTCGACGACCACGACGTGCGCGAGGCGGTCGCCCTAGAGCAAGCGAAAGCCGCAACAGTAGCCGAAGCCATCTTCGACGATCGAAAGAGCAAGGTCTTCTACTACTATATGGACTCGGCAAAGGTCCCCATGGGACCGATGGTCGACAGCGCCGGCAACCGCATCAAGGGCATCGAGGATTTCCTCACCCGCGCCCAATACTGGCCCGACACTCCGCACCACGAAAAGGTCGTAGAGGACATCCTGCGCCGTTTCCCGGTGCTCTCCCACGGCAACAAGTTCCATGCAATCTTGGCGACAAGCTCCATCCCGGAGGCAATCGACTATTACCGAGCCTTCAAGGAACGCGCCCCGCAGATGAAAGTGACCGCCCTTTTCGATCCGAGCATTGACAACAACGCCGGCTCTACGGTGAAGGAAGATGCCCTGGTCGAGCTCATAGAAGACTACAACAAGGCATACGGTCAGGAGTTCACCATCCCTACATGGCCCGCTATGAAGAAGGACATCTCGGCGCGCCTGTCTCACAAGAAGCCCTACGTCAACGTCGACTCCAACCGCGACTCTCGCATCGACCTGCTCATCGTAGTGGACCAGATGCTCACGGGCTTCGACTCCAAATGGCTAAACACGCTCTACCTCGACAAGGTCATCGACTACGAGAGCATCATCCAGGCGTTCAGCCGCACGAATCGCCTGTTCGGCCCCGACAAGCCCTTCGGCACGATCCGCTATTACCGTCATCCCCACACCATGAAGGGGTATATCGAAGCGGCAGTGAAGCTGTATTCGGGAGACCGCCCGCTCGACATGTTCGTCCAGAAACTACCGGAGAATATCGCGTTGATGGACGCGCGCCTTCAGGAGATACTCATGGTCTTCGAAGCAGCTGGCGTAGGGGACCTCTCCAAGCTCCCCGCATCGCAGGAAGCCAGGCGCAAGTTCGCCAAGGAGTTCGTTGAGCTCAACGAGTTCCTCGAGGCCGCAAAGGTGCAGGGCTTCACATGGGAGCAGGATACCTACGAGTTTGAGGTGGAGCCGGAGGAAGGCGAGCCGAGGGGCAAGTCCTTCTTCGTGCAACCGGTTATCGACGAGCGGACCTACCTCATTCTCGTGCAGCGGTACAAGGAGTTGTTCGCAGGAGGGGGCGGGCCTGGCGACGCGCCCGAAGCGCCCTACGAGCTCGATGGTCATATAACCGAGATCGACACGGGGCTCATAGACAGCGACTACATGAACGCGAACTTCGAGAAGTGGCTGAAATGCCTTGAGCAGGATGACGAGGGCCTTGCCGCCGCGCGTGAGGAGCTCCACCGATCGTTCGCGTCCCTAAGCCAGGATGACCAACGCTTCGCTGAGCTGTTCCTCCACGATGTCGAGCGAGGGGACGTCGCCCTGGAAGACGACAAGACGTTGAGGGATTACATTACGTCCTATGCCCGCAAGGCGAAAAACGCTCAAGTCGAGCGAATCGTCGAGGCGCTCGGCATAGACGGCGAGCTTCTTGCCAACATGGCTGCGCTTGACCTGACGGAATCGAACATTAACGAGTTCGGACGCTTCGACGATTTGAAGGACTCGGTGGACAAGGCGCGCGCCAAGGCCTTCTTTGAGCAGAAGGAAGGCAGAACGCTTCCCCTGTTCAAGGTGAACACCCGTGCGGCGGCGCTGTTGAAGAAGTTCATCCTAGAAGGCGGCTTCGACATCGACGAATGAGCGGCTTTTTTGAACAGACGAAATCGAAAGTTAGTCTATCTGAGGGGACGCATGCGACCATGCGCCCCCTCGTTTCAACTTGGGAACAGCGTAAGTTCTCCGATCTGACCGACAGGGTCTCCATTCAGTCAAGCGATTCCGATTTGCCTCAAGTCGAATACGAGGACATCGTTTCCGGCGAGGGCACGCTGAACAAAGATTTGCGCGACAAAGAAGGCGGCAAAACGGGAATTAAGTTTTACGCCCATGTTCTATACGGGAAGCTTCGTCCTTATTTGATGAATTGGCTATACCCGCA
>CABSMK010000046.1 GCA_902478825.1 uncultured Collinsella sp. | reverse complement strand
GGGCTTGTTCGATGAGCTGCTCGATGCGGTCGCCGCGCTCGAAGAGCGCGAGATGAGCTGCGACATCGTGTTCCTGGAGGCGTCTGACGAGGTGCTGATTCGTCGCTACAGCGAAAACCGCCGCCGCCATCCCATTGCCAAACCGGGGGAGACGACGGCCGATGCCATTCAGCGCGAGCGCCTTCAGCTGCAGGGCGTGCGCGACCGAGCCGATATGATTATCGACACGAGCCGTCTGCGCACCTCTGCGCTGCGCAACAAGCTACGCATGGCATTTTCCGAGCTGTCCGACCAGCAGCTCATGGACGTCCACGTGTTCTCGTTTGGCTTTAAGCACGGCATGCCCGTCGAGGCGGACATTATGATCGACGTCCGCTTCCTGCCCAATCCGTTCTACGATCCCGAGATGCGCACCATGACCGGTCTCGATAAGAAAGTCTCCGACTTTGTTCTGGACCATCCCAAGACCCAGGAGTTCTGGAAGGCCTGGACACAGCTGCTCGATACGGTGATGCCGGGCTATATCGCGGAGGGCAAGCCACAGCTTTCTATTGCCATCGGCTGCACGGGCGGTCAACACCGCAGCGTTGCCATCGCCGAGGCCACGGCACGTTATTTAGAAGGTGCCCAGTATCACGTGAGTATTTCCCATCGCGACCTGTCGCGCGCCAACACGAAAGCATAGGCCTGCATGTCGTTTACCGCCGAGGTGCGTGACGAGCTCGCGCGCTGCGAACCCGAATGTGAATACTGCGACTTGTCGACGCTTGCCGCCCTGACGCGTGTGAGCGGCACACTTTCGCTGGCCGGCTCCGGGCGGTATCGTTTGACGGTCGCGACCGAGACGGGCGCTGTCGCGCGCACGATGATCACACTGACGCATCGCATCCTTAAGCTCAAAACGGAATTCACCGTTCGTAAATCGGTCTTGCATAAGGTCCGTAACTATCTCATTACCCTGCCCGATCAGCCCGACCTGGACAAGGCTCTGGTGCTGCTGGGCATTCTCGACCGCAGGGGAGGGCTCGTCGCTGGTGTTCCCCGGCACATCGTTGCCCGTCCCTGCTGCAGGCTTGCCTACATCCGCGGCGCGCTCATCGCCGGCGGTTTCGTGGCCGATCCACGCGGCGATTTTCATTTGGAGATTGCGGTGCAGGGCGAGCAGTATGCCCGGGGGCTTTGCGATCTATTGGAGCAGATTGGGGTCCATGCGCGCGTTAACGCGCGGCGCGGATCCTTTGCCGTCTACATTAAGAGCGCCGAGGAGATCGAGCAGCTTCTAAAGCTGGTCGGCGCCAAGCGCAGCGTTGCCGAGATCGAGGAAGCGCGCGCGGTCAAATTGGTTAAGAACGACGTAAACCGTCGCGTGAATGCCGAGCTGGCCAATCAGACCAGAAGTGCGGGTGCCGCCCAGCATCAGCTTGCGTTGATCGATGAGCTCGAACAGCGGGGTTTGCGCGACACGCTTCCGGACGCCTTGGCGGTCTTTTGCGACCTGCGCGAGCGCTATCCTGATCTGTCACTGCGCGATCTGGGGGAGATGGCTGACCCTCCCTTGTCGAAGTCGGCCCTCTACCATCGAGTTTTGAGGCTTGAAAAGCTCATTGAAGCAAACAGGTAGTTGAGCGAAACTGCTTATATAGGGATTGAACTGCTGTTTTACTCTTTAAAACGTTTTAACGTAAATTTGATTTTCAATTTCGAGCATTCTCGTGAAATTCAAGTCAAAAAAAAGGTATATTAGGCGAGTGGTTAGTTTGTGGGCCTCAACGGCGGGCGCTGTAGCTCGCGGGGGCCTTACGAAAGGAGACACAATGGCAGTAAAGGTTGCTATTAACGGCTTCGGTCGCATCGGTCGTCTGGCTTTCCGTCAGATGTTCGGTCATGAGGGCTCCGAGATCGTCGCTATCAACGACCTCACCTCTCCCGATATGCTCGCTTACCTGCTGAAGTACGACTCCACGCAGGGCAACTACGCTCGCGATCACGAGGTCGTTGCTGGCGAGGATTCCATCACCGTTGACGGCAAGGAGATCAAGATCTACAAGGAGGCCGACGCCAACAACCTGCCTTGGGGCGACCTCGACGTCGACGTCGTTCTCGAGTGCACCGGCTTCTACACCAGCAAGGCTAAGGCTCAGGCCCACATCAACGCTGGCGCCAAGAAGGTCGTCATCTCCGCTCCGGCCGGCAGCGATCTGCCCACCATCGTGTACAACGTCAACCATGAGACGCTGACCGCTGAGGACAACATCATCTCCGCTGCTTCCTGCACCACCAACTGCCTCGCCCCGATGGCCAAGGGTCTGAACGACTTCGCTCCCATCGTGTCCGGCATCATGACCACCATCCACGCCTTCACCGGCGACCAGATGCCGCTCGACGGCCCGCAGCGCAAGGGCAACTTCCGTCGCTCCCGCGCCTGCTCCGAGAACATCGTCCCGAACACCACGGGCGCTGCCAAGGCCATCGGCCTGGTTCTCCCCGAGCTCAACGGCAAGCTCATCGGTGCCGCCCAGCGCGTCCCGACGCCGACCGGCTCGCTGACCAACCTCTACGCCGTCGTTGACAAGAAGGTCACCGTCGACGAGGTCAACGCTGCCATGAAGGCCTACGCCGAGACCATCCCCGAGACCTTCGCCTACAACGAGGACCAGATCGTCTCCCGCGACATCGTCGGCGAGACCCACGGCTCCATCTTCGACGCCACTCAGACCATGTGCTCTGACCTCGGCAACGGCCAGACCCTCGTTCAGGTCACCTCTTGGTACGACAACGAGAACTCCTACACCTCTCAGATGGTCCGCACCATCAAGTACTTCGAGAAGTTCGTTGCTTAATTTAGCTTTTAGCGAATAGCTCGTTGAGCGTCTAAAGAAGGGCGCGGCCTTATAGGGCTTACACCCTAGGGTCGCGCCCTTTTTATAAGAAATCGTCTGCCGTAATGGGAGGCAGACACGTACGAAAGGTAGAAGCAAACATGGCCTTTACCAAGAAGACCGTCCGCGACATCGATGTCGACGGAAAGCGCGTTCTCGTCCGCGTTGACTTTAACGTGCCTATCAAGGATGGCGTCGTTGGCGACACCACCCGTATCAAGGCTGCCCTGCCCACCATCAACTACCTCGTTGAGCACAACGCTCGCGTCATCCTCATGAGCCACCTCGGCCGTCCCGAGGGCACCGGCTTCCAGCCCGAGCTGTCCCTCGAGCCCGTCGCCAAGAAGCTCGCTGAGCTCTCTGGTCTCGACGTTGCCTTTGTCGCTGACACCTACGGCGAGAAGGCTGCTGAGGCTGTCGCCGCCGTCGAGCCGGGTAAGGTCCTCGTTCTCGAGAACGTCCGTTTTGACAAGCGTGAGAAGAAGAACGATCCCGAGATCGCCAAGAAGCTCGCTTCCTATGGTGACGTCTTCGTTCTCGATGCCTTCGGCACCGCTCACCGCGCCCAGGGTTCCGTCGTGGGCCCCGCCGCTTACCTGCCTGCCGTCGCCGGCTTCTTGCTCGAGAAGGAGGTCGACACGCTGACCGGCATCTTCGCCGAGCCCGAGCGCCCCTTCGTCGCCATCGTCGGCGGTTCCAAGGTTTCCTCCAAGATCGGCGTTCTCGATCACCTCATCGACTCCGCTGACACCCTGATCATCGGTGGCGGCATGGCCTACACCTTCTTCCTGGCTCAGGGCCTGTCCGTTGGTCAGTCCCTCAAGGAAGAGGACTGGGTCGAGCGCGCCGGCGAGATGCTCAAGAAGGCTGAGGAGAAGGGTGTCAAGATCCTGCTCCCCATCGACAACCGTGTTGCAGATCACTTTGGCGAGGACGCTGTCCCCGAGGTTGTCGCTTCCGACGCTATCCCCGACGATCGTGAGGGTATGGACATCGGTCCCAAGACCGAGGAGCTCTATGCCGAGGCTGTCAAGGGAGCCAAGACCGTGTTCTGGAACGGCCCCATGGGCGTCTTCGAGTTTGACAACTTTGCTCACGGCACCCAGGCTATCGCCGAGGCTCTCGCCGAGGCTGACTGCACCTCGATCATCGGCGGTGGCGACTCTGTCGCAGCCGTCAACAAGTTCAACCTGGCCGACAAGATGAGCTGGATCTCCACCGGCGGTGGCGCTTCCATGGAGCTCGTCGAGGGTAAGGCCCTGCCCGGAGTGGAGGCGCTTCTCGATGCCTAATCGCACTCTTCTTATCGCTGGTAACTGGAAGATGAACAACGATGTCGCCGAGGCCGCCAAGCTCGCCGATGAGCTGGCTCAGGCTCTGCCCGAGGTTCCGGCTGGCGTCGAGGTGCTCGTCTGCCCTCCGACCATCGACATCACCACGGTTCATGACCGCATTCAGGCTGCCCCCATCGCCCTCGGTGCACAGAACGTGTACTGGGAGGCCAAGGGTGCCTTCACCGGTGAGTCTTCTTGCGACATGCTCAAGTCCGCTGGCTGCACCTACTGCATTATCGGTCACTCCGAGCGTCGCGACTACTTCCACGAGACCGACGAGGACCAGAACAAGAAGGCCAAGGCTCTCGTTGCCGCCGGTCTTGTTCCCGTCTTCTGCTGCGGCGAGTCCCTCGAGGTCCGCGAGGCTGGCACCTATGTCGAGCACGTCGTGAACCAGGTCAAGGCTGGCCTTGCTGGCCTTGAGATCACCTGCCCCAAGCAGGTCGTCGTCGCCTACGAGCCCATCTGGGCCATCGGCACCGGCAAGACCGCTACCGCCGAGGACGCTCAGGAGGTCTGCGGCGCTATCCGTGAGACCCTCAAGGAGATGTTCGGCGAGGAGCTCGCCGACGGCATCCGCGTTCTCTACGGCGGTTCCGCCAAGCCCGGCAACATTGCCGAGCTCGTCGCCAAGCCCGACGTTGACGGCGCCCTCGTGGGCGGCGCTTCGCTCAAGGCTGCCGACTTCGCCTCTATGGTCGTCAAGGCAGGCGAGTAGGACATATGGCACAGCGTCATCTTCCTGCACTCCTGATCATCATGGATGGTTGCGGCCTTGCTCCGGCCGATGGCGAGAACGCCGTCGCCGCTGCCAAGACGCCCTTCCTTGATAGCCTGTACGAGAAGTACCCCCACACCACGCTCGGCGCTTCGGGCGAGGACGTGGGTCTTCCCGATGGCCAGATGGGTAACTCCGAGGTGGGTCACCTCAACATCGGTGCCGGACGCATCGTGTTCCAGGAGCTTTCGCGCATCAACAACGCCATCAAGGACGGCTCCATCGCCAAGAACGAGGTTTTTGTCAAGGCTATGGACGACGTCAAGGCTGACGGCAAGACTCTCCACCTCATGGGCCTTATGAGCCCTGGCGGTGTTCATTCTCACATGAACCACGTCGAGGCTCTGGTCAAGATGGCTGCCGAGCACGGTGTCAAGACCGTTCGCGTCCACGCCTTCATGGATGGCCGCGACGTCGACCCGCAGTCCGGTGCTGGCTACATGAGCGAGTTCTGCGCCTTCCTGGCCAAGATTTCCGAGGAGACCGGTTGCGACGCTCGCGTTGCCACCGTCTCGGGTCGTTATTGGGCGATGGACCGCGACAACCGTTGGGAGCGCATCCAGCGCGCCTACGACGTCATGGTCAACGCGTCCGATGCTGATACCGACCCCGTTGCCGGTATCAAGGCCTACTACGAGAAGGACCCGCGCGGCGACGAGTTCGTCGAGCCCTTCGCTGCCCACAACGAGGGCATTCACGAGGGCGACGCGGCCATCTTCTTCAACTTCCGTCCCGACCGCGCTCGTCAGATGACCCGCGTGTTCACGGACAAGGAGTTCGACGGCTTTGAGCGCGAGCAGATCAAGCTTTCGCACTTTGTGACGATGACCGAGTACGATCCGACGTTTGACGTCGAGGTCGCCTTCCCCAAGACGTTCCCCGAGAACGTCCTGGCCGACGTTATCGCCGCCAATGGCCTGAAGCAGCTGCACACTGCCGAGACCGAGAAGTACGCCCACGTGACGTTCTTCCTCAACGGTGGCATCGAGGAGCCCAAGGAGGGCGAGGAGCGCGTGCTCGTCGCTTCCCCCAAGGTCGCTACCTACGATCTGCAGCCCGAGATGAGCGCTCCCGAGGTTACCGAGAAGCTCGTCGCCGCCATCAACGAGGATCGCGCTGATTTCTACATCGTGAACTTCGCGAACTGCGACATGGTTGGTCACACCGGTGTCTTCGACGCTGCCGTTAAGGCTGTCGAGGCTGTTGACGATGCCCTGTCCAAGGTTGTCCCGGCGATTCTCGCCAAGGGCGGCTTTGCACTGATTACCGCCGACCACGGCAACGCCGATCACATGTTTGACGTTGCTTCCGACGGTTCCAAGCATCCGTTTACGGCTCACACCACCAACCGCGTGCCGTTCATCATCGTTGATGAGAAGGCACAGCTCACCGGTATCGAGGACGGCCGTCTTTCCGATATCGCTCCGACCATGCTCACCATGGCTGGTATTGAGCCTTCCGCCGAGATGACGGGCCGCGTGCTCGCCACCGAGGCCTAATAGAAAACAAATACCGTTTTCTAGTAAGGGGGTTGTCCACAACCGGACAACCCCCTTTTTGGTATTTCTGCCATTTCTACCCCGTCCCCGAGTTGCAGGTAGGGGAGAGCGGGGGATTGTGGTACAGTACTGGAGTTTGAACTGTTCTATTAAGGAGCTTATCTATGGGTCCGTTCCAGATTCTTCTGTTTGTCGTTTGGGCTGTCTCTGCCGTGGCGCTGACGATTCTCGTCCTGATGCATTCCGGTAAGGGCACCGGCGTTTCGGATATGATCGCTAGCTCGCTGTATAACTCCAGCTCTGCCACGGGCGTCATGGAGCAGAACCTCGATCGCCTGACGGTAATTATGGCCGTTGTTTTTGCCGTGTGCGTCGTCCTGTGCATGTTCTTCTTCCCGCAGGGCATCGTCGGCTACTAAGCATCGGCGTATATACGTTTGTAATGGGTCTCGCAGGTGCGGGACCCTTTTTGTTTACATATTTGTAACAGAGTCAAAATATCCCCACATACTTCGCCCAACTAAAGAAATTCTTGACCGTTGACCGGAATTAGCCCCAAATCGTGCATAAAATGCGCTACTGTATTGCGAAACGTTGGTCCGTTGTGCATAACCAGCCATAGCAACGGGCGGCGTTTTAATGGTTCGGATCGGATTGTCTCGACATGTGTCCGACTGAACATTTCTTTGTCCTATCTCATAAGGAGGATGGCATGGCTGATTCTATGTTCCACCAGCCCGTTATGGGTCGTCGCGCCTTCGTTGGCGGTACCCTTGCTGCGAGCTCCATGGCTTTTCTTGCCGCATGCGGCAAGAAGGGCGGCGACGCTTCCGGTTCTGAGTCCGGTTCGACGCTGAACTTCTACATCAACAACCCGGTCTGCATCGACCCCTACAACGTCCAGGAGGACCAGGGCACTCAGGTCGAGTATCAGCTCTTTGACGCTCTGACCTCTTACGACGCCGAGAAGGGCGAGATCGTTCCGCTGGCTTGCGAGTCCTTTGAGTCCAACGACGACGCCACCGAGTTTACCTTCAAGATCAAGAAGGCCAAGTTCCACAACGGTGACGACGTTACCTCCAAGTCCTTCAAGCTCGGTTGGGAGCGTCTGGTCAACACCAAGTCGGCCATCGCTACCGAGTACGGCCCTTCCGAGGTCTCCTATCACCTTTCCATGGTCGAGGGATATGACGACCTGCTTGCCGGTAACGCTACCGAGCTCAGCGGCGTTACGTGCCCCGACGATGAGACCCTCGTCGTCAAGCTGTCTTCCGCTTACGCTGACTTCCCCTTCGTCGCCTCTCATCCGGCTCTGGCCCCGGTTCCCGAGTGCGCCGAGTCCGATGTCAAGAGCTTCTATCTTGCCCCGGTCGGTAACGGCCCGTTCATGATGGACGGCAAGTGGGAGGATGGTCAGGAGATTAACGTCAAGAAGTTCGACGATTACTATGGCGACAAGGCCAAGATCGATGGCATCCACTTCCAGGTCATCAAGGACATGGAGACCGCTTACAAGGAGTTCCAGGCCGGTAACCTCGATGTCTGCGACGTTCCCGTCGCTCAGATCGATGCCGCCAAGAAGGATCGCGGCGTGTCCAAGGACGGCTACACCATGGGTGACGGCGAGCGCATGCTGCTCGGCGCCGAGCCTTCCACGTACTATCTGACCTGCAACACCACGGCCGAGCCGTTCAACAACGCCGACCTGCGTAGGGGCATCTCCCTGGCCATCAACCGTGAGGCCATCTGCAAGACCATCTTCAAGGGTACCCGTACCCCTGCCGACGGCATTGTTCCTCCGGGCATCGATGGCTACAAGGAGGGCGCATGGGAGTTCTGCGCCTACGATGTCGACAAGGCTAACGAGTACCTCGACAAGGTTGCTCCCGCTGGCGCTAACGGGGATCGTGGCATTAGCGTGACCCTGTCCTACAACCAGGACGGCGGTCACAAGGAGATCATGGAGTCCATCATCGGCGACCTCGCCAAGGTTGGCGTTACCGCTGTCTCCGATACCCCTGAGTGGTCTGCCCTGCTCGAGCAGTATCAGAACTTTAACTATCAGTTCGGTCGTCTGGGTTGGATTGCCGACTACCCGATCATGGACAACTTCCTGTATCCGCTGTTCCACTCCGACTCCCTCGGTGGCGACAACCGCTCCGGTTACAACAATCCCGAGTTCGACGCCAAGGTCGACGAGGCTCGTACTATTGTTGACGACGAGGAGCGCGTCGCTAAGATGCAGGAGGCCGACGCAATGGTCGCTGCCGACTGCCCGGTCATCCCGATTATGTTCTACACGCACACCATCGCCGGCTCCGATCGCATCAAGCACCTCTATGTCGATCCGCAGAAGCACGCCGATCTGGGTACCGCTGAGCTCGCCTAAGAGTTTGCAGCTTCCGTGAGGGTCAAGTATTTACGTAGACCTCATGGGAAACATACAGTTCTCCCTAACCTGGGGTAAACTGGCTGATGGTAATTTTGGGATGCCGGTCTGGCGATCGGCATCCCATTTAGGTTAATCCCTAGATAGGGGAGTGGTATGGGTAAGTACATCGTTAAACGTGTGCTTCAGTTCATCCCGGTGTTTTTGGGCGTTACGCTGATTTTGTTCGCCCTCCAGAATATCGTGCCGGGAGATCCGATCAAGCTGATCGGTGGAGACAAGGCTCTGTCCCCCGAGGTGGAGCTTCAGCTTCGCGTCCGCTATCACCTGGTCCAGACGGACGAGGACGGCAACGCGATCCTTGACGAGAACGGCGACCCCGTTCAAACGTCGCTCGTGGACCGTTACTTGTATTACATGAACGGCCTGCTTCATGGCGATCTGGGCAATTCGTATCAGCGCAAGCTGCCGGTTACGGAAATCTTTGCCCAGAAGTATCCGTATACGGTCAAACTTGCCGCGTGCGCCATCGTGCTCGAGGCAATTATGGGTATCGGTGCGGGTATCATTTCGGCGGTAAAGCGTTATTCCTTCTGGGATATTTTGGTAACGCTCACCACGTCGATCCTCGTTGCGGTCCCGGCCTTCTGGCTCGGTATGTTGCTGCAGCTGTTCTTTGGCGTCATCCTCAAGGACGCCACGGGCGGTGCAATCTCCATGCCGATCTCGGGTGCCGGCGGTTCCAGCTCTCAGTATCAGGATTGGATGCACTATGTGCTTCCAACCATTACGCTGGCTTCGGTTTCGACCGCTTATGCTGCGCGCATTATGCGCTCGCAGCTGCTTGACGTCATGAACCAGGATTACATCCGTACGGCAAAGGCCAAGGGTCTCTCCAATCGTGCGATCATCGTCAAGCATGCGCTTAAGAATGCACTCATCCCCGTCGTTACCTATATTGGTGTCGACTTTGGCGGCATGCTTTCGGGCGCCATCCTGACCGAGACGGTCTTTAACTGGCCCGGTATCGGCTATGAGGTCTATCGCGCCATTAGCATGCGTGACTGGCCCATCGTTATGGGCGGCGTTACGCTCATCGTTGTCGTCGTCATGGTGATCAACCTGCTCGTCGACATTAGCTATGCATTCCTCGACCCGCGCATCCGCCTTGGCGGTCCGTCGGATAAGGCCTAAGGGAGGTACGTCTCATGCAGGAAACTGATTCTCAGTCTCAGGAGCAGGCTACCGCCACCAAGGTCGCGTCTGCTCCCGCCAAGTCCCGCACGCTGTGGGGCGACGCTTTTAAGCGTCTTCGTAAGAACAAGCTTGCCGTTATCGGTGTCTGCTGGATCATCATCGTCGTTGTGGTTGCCCTGACCGCAGATCTGTGGGCTAAGCCCTGGCTCGGTTCCCCGACGGCTTCCGACTCGACCACTATGGCCGAGACGTCGCTGTTGGCTCCGTGTGCCGAGCACCCGTTTGGCACCGACGCCCTAGGTCGTGACATTCTCGTCCGCGTTATCTACGGTGCACGTGTTTCGCTTTCCGTCGGTATTATGGCCACTGCGATCTCCACGGTGATTGGTCTGGTCATGGGTGCCCTAGCCGGTTTCTACGGCGGCATTTGGGATACGATCATCATGCGCTGCGCGGATATCTTCCTGGCATTCCCGTACGTGCTTTTCGTTGTCGCCATGATCGCCGTTATCGGCCGTGGTCTTCAGAACGTCTTTTTTGCCATCGGCATTCTCGGCTGGCCTTCGATTGCGCGCGTCTTCCGCTCTGCAATCTTGACGGTCAAGGAAAACGATTATGTTGACGCTGCGCGCGCGATGGGTGCATCTGATGCTCGTATCGTCGTGCGTCACATCTTCCCGAACTCCGTCGCCTCCATTGTGGTCTACGCGACCATGAACATTGGTGGCGCCATTCTGACCGAGTCCGCTCTGTCCTTCCTCGGCATGGGCGTTATTCCGCCTACGCCTTCGTGGGGCTCCATGATTCAGGACGGTCAGCAGTATCTTCTGACTGCTCCCTGGATGATGATCATGCCCGGTCTGGCAATTCTCTCGACGGTGCTCGCCTTCACCCTGCTGGGTGACGGTCTGCGCGACGCCCTCGACGTCAAGATGAAGGACGCATAAGGATGAAGAAGAACAAGAACTATGTGGACCTGAAGGACCAGCCGGTTCCCGAGGGCCAGCATCTGCTCGAGGTCGATGACCTTAAGATGTATTTCCACACCGAGGATGGTGTTGTTCGCGCTGTCGACGGTGTCTCCTACACGCTCGATCGCGGCGAGACCCTGGGCGTCGTCGGTGAGTCCGGCTCCGGTAAGTCCGTGACCGCCATGACCATCATGGGTCTTATCTCGATGCCTCCGGGAAAGATCGAGGGCGGCGACGTTCGCTATCGCGGTCGTTCTATCCTCGAGATGACCGAGGAAGAGATGCAGCACATTCGCGGTAACGACATCGCGATGATCTTCCAGGATCCTATGACCTCCTTGAACCCGGTCTATAAGATCGGCAAGCAGGTGGGCGAGGGTCTTCGTCTGCACCGCGGCTACTCCAAGCAGGAGGCGCTCAAGCGTGCCACCGAGCTTTTGGACCTCGTTGGTATTCCCGCTGTCTCTTATACACATCTGACGCTGCCGACGAATAGAGA